>WTBG01000291.1 GCA_013139225.1 Deltaproteobacteria bacterium | reverse complement strand
CTTAAATCTGCCTTGTACTTTTTTAAACTTTTATTTATCTCTTCAGCTGCAATCTCACATTGCTCAATATCCACCACCTCCAGGCTTTTTTCCGGTCTGAATCCCATAACCGGGTTCCCGTTGTCGTCCCTGCCGATATGAAAGGTGGACTTGCATCGGTAATGGGTTTCCCGGGGCGACGGGATAATTTCCCTTATCTTCACATCCTTAATCTTTCCGATCCGCTCAAATACGTCCCGGACCTGCTGTTGTTTGACCGCCAGTTCCTCTTGATATGCCAAGTGCTGGTACTGGCACCCGCCGCAGATTTCGTAATACCTGCATTGGGGAACAATCCGTGACAAAGAAGGGCTGATGATTTTTTTAATAATGCCCCGGCAGTATTTCTTTTTCACCTCAACGATTTCTATTTCCATGGTCTCGCCCTGTACGGCAAATGGCACAAAGGCAACCATTTCGTCAATCCGTCCCACTCCTTCCCCGCCAAAGGCAAGGGAATCGATTTGAATTTTATGAATACTGTTTAATTGCATAATATATAACCTCCATAGCACACGGATGACACTGATTAGACTGATTCGCACTGATCTTTTATTTATCAGTTTTAATCATAATCATCTTAATAACTAAACTTTTGCGGGCTGACCCCTTATTATCCTACTTCAGACATGGCATTACGTTTATCACGTGCTTTTAAAACAACCCCTGAACTTTGGTTGAACCTGTAGATGAATTATGATTTGTGGCATGCGTGTCACGATTCCAAAGACTGGCAAAGTGTTCAATCGGTGGAGAAGGTGCGTCAAGTCCTAGTTTAGGAGGTGTAGATAGGAGGGGGAGAGTTTAATAAGGAAAATATTTATCCGCAACTTGCTTGAATCCTTGAAGTGAGTTCTTGATAACCTCCTCATTCACACAAAAGGCAATCCGAAAAAAGCCAGGCATTCCAAAACCCTGCCCCGGGACGGTTAAAATATTCTTAGTCTGGAGTTCCTGAACGAATGCAACATCATCTACAGGAGCTTGAGGGAAAAGATAAAATGCCCCTTCCGGTTTAATAAAACGGTAACCAAAAGAGGCCAGGTTTTCACATAATAAGTCTCGACGCCTCTGATAAACGGTCACGTCCACAGTAATACCCTGCAAATGCTCAATCACCCGCTGCATTAATGCCGGTGCATTGACAAAACCCAGGGTACGATTACAAAAGACCATACCTTCTATTAAATCTTCTAAAGGTTGAGCTTTAGGGTTTACAGCTATAAAACCTATCCTCTCCCCTGGAATTGATAGCTCTTTGGAATAAGAGGTAACTAAAATACTGTTCTCATAAACTCCAAAAATGCCAGGAAGATGTATACCATCATAGATAATTTTGCTATATGGTTCATCTGAAATCAGATAGATATCTCTTCCCACTTCACTGCCTTTTTTCCGCAAAAGCTCTCCTAATTCTCTCATGCTTCCTTCGTCGTATACTCTTCCCGTAGGATTATTCGGGGAATTAACAATAATTGCCTTGGTTTTTAAAGAAATTGCCTTTTCAATTTCTAAAATATCTAAAGAGAAGTCGTCCCTGGTTTTAACCAATTTGCAGCTACCTCCATGATTGCTCACATAAAAAAGGTACTCTACGAAATAGGGAACAAGCATGATAATTTCTTCTCCTGGATTCAGAAGAGTTTTAAGAACAACATTAAGCCCACCACCTGCACCACAGGTCATAATCACCTGTTTTTCTGATATCTCAACCTGGTGTTCTTGAGACAAATAACCGGCTACCGCCTTTCTGGTTTCTGGATAACCAGCGTTTGGCATATAACCATGTTTTCCTGTCTGCCTTTCATCTACAATGTTTTTAAGCTTCTCTGAAAAGATAATCGGTGGCTCAAGATCAGGATTTCCCAAACTGAAATCATAAACGTTTTCCTCACCATACCGTGCTTTTAAGGCAGCGCCTTCTTCAAACATTTTGCGAATCCAGCTCGACTGTTTCATCCACTCCTTTATCTGTTTTGAAATCGCCATTTTTCTTCCCCACACTCCTTTTCTGTAAAATTAGGACGCAGGTTTCAAACCTTGATCATCTGCGTTCAATAAAAGAACTTCCTTAACAACCGAATTAAATTAGCGAAGGAATTGGGGAAAGTCAAACAAAAGAAGTAATGAAAATATTACTAACGCTTTAATAAATTGACATTTAAATAATTATACTATAAAAGCACTAAATAACTTTTAAAAAGGCTGGTTTGAAAAAGAGGCTTTATCCTTGAATATCATCTTCATGGGCACCCCTGATTTTGCAATCCCTTCTCTGTCAAGGCTGATTGCCAGTGATAATAACACACTAGGAGTTGTTACCCAACCAGACAGGCCCAGGGGAAGAAGTAAAAAATTGCAACCTCCTCCTGTAAAAACATTAGCTTTACAACATGGACTACCTGTACTACAACCAGAAAAGGTTAAGGAAGATAATTTTATTCAATGGTTAAAATCTCAGAATCCTGATCTCATTGTTGTTGTAG
>WTBG01000244.1 GCA_013139225.1 Deltaproteobacteria bacterium | reverse complement strand
TCTTCCGATCTCCAGAAAGGTAAGTCATGAAGTGGAATATCTCTTATGAAATGTTCATCAGTTTACGCTACTTAAAAGCAAAAAGGAAGCAGGCGTTTATCTCCGTCATCAGCTTCATTTCCATAAGTGGTGTGGCTATTGGCGTAATGGCCCTTATTGTCGTATTAGGAGTCATGACAGGTTTTAGCGATGATCTGAGAAATAAAATTTTGGGGGCAAAGTCTCATCTCGTCATCTCCCAACATGGAGCAGGAATTACTAACTATCGGGAGATTGTAAAAGAAGTCGAAAGCATAGAAGGGGTTGTCTCCGCTACACCATCCATCTACAGCCAGACAATGTTAACCTCCGCATCAAACGCACTGGGAGTAGTACTTAAGGGAATTGATCTGGATAGTGCTCCCAAAGTGACTAACCTTGCTTCCATTATTGTTGAGGGGAAACTTACAGATCTAAAGGATAAATCCACTTCTGGTCTGCCCGGTATCCTCCTGGGCAAGGAATTGGCTATGATTTTGGGTGTCTTCTGCAACGACGAGATTAAAGCAATATCTCCTTTTGGCACCATGACGCCAGGAGGGATGGTACCACGGTCTAAAAGGTTCGAGGTAGTGGGAATCTTTGATTCCGGAATGTATGAGTATGACTCTTCACTTGCTTATATCTCTTTAGACAATGCCCAGCACTTCTTAAACAAATCTGATGCTGCCACAGGAATAGAAGTAAAGGTAAAAGAGATATATAAAATAAAACAGCTATCCAAACGAATCAAAGAAAAGCTGGGCATTTCTTATCGGGTCAGAGACTGGATGGAGATGCATAAGAACCTTTATGCAGCATTAAAACTTGAAAAGATGGCCATGTTTATTATCCTTACACTGATGATCATAGTTGCGGCATTTAATATTGTGGGAACTTTAATTATGGTAGTAAACGATAAGAACAAAGATATCGCCATCCTCAAATCCATGGGCGCACGGTCTTTTAGTATTATGAAAATATTCATTCTGGAAGGTCTAATCATTGGACTTACAGGGACCGCCATTGGGATAGCGGGCGGTTTTTTACTGGCTGTTATACAGAATACCTATCATATTGTAGCCTTGCCGCCAGATGTCTATTACATATCTCATTTATTTATAAAGATTACACCCAGAGATTTGATTTTGGTAATCGTTTCTGCTATAAGTATAAGCCTTTTGGCCACTATTTATCCCTCTTGGCAGGCTTCAAAACTCGATCCGGCGGAGATTCTAAGATATGAATAATTCTTTCATTCAAAAGGATGCGTTTAAGGGAAAAGAGATGCAATTCATTCAGGTAAAAAGACTTTCCAAAACCTATGGGATGAATCATAAGCAGGTGGAGGCACTAAAGGATATAACTTTCGATATTAGCCAAGGAGAATTGTTAACCATTGTGGGAGCTTCAGGTGCTGGCAAAAGTACTCTCCTCCATATTCTGGGCACTCTGGACCATCCTACCTCGGGAGAATTATTATACAGAGGCGAGAATTTATTTTCTTTAAGAGAAAAGGAATTAGCAGCGTTCAGAAATTACAAAATAGGATTTATTTTTCAATTCCACTATCTTCTGCCTGAATTTACTGCATTAGAAAACACCATGTTGCCAGCACTCGTTCGTGGTTATAGGAAGGATTTGGCCATTGAAGAAGCAGAAAAAATATTGGTGGATGTAGGACTTAAAGATAGATTAACCCATAAGCAGGGAGAGCTCTCTGGAGGAGAGCAACAGAGAGTAGCTGTTGCCCGGGCATTAATATTGAAACCTGAAATCATTTTAGCAGATGAACCTACAGGCAATCTTGACTCAAAGACAGGTGAAGCAATCTTTGATATGCTCTTGTCATTAAACCAACAACTGAAAATTACCTTATTGGTAGTAACCCATAACGAAAGCATAGCCAGCAAAATGCCCAGGCGGATAACTTTGATCGACGGACAGGTTGCTATACAATAAGGATTTTTATAAGATGGGTAATCTGTACTCATGTTTAAGAGATTTTTGATTGTTATAATTTGCTGCTTATTCTCGACCAACAGCTGGGGGAAAACACCTTTAAAGGTTGCCGTTTTCCCTTTTAAAGTTTATAGTAAAGAAAATCTTGATTATCTACAAGAAGGTATCTCCAACATGCTGCTCACTCGTATGGATCAAGATAAAGAGATTGTCACTATTAATAAACCCGCAATTACAGAGGCTCTTTTTCAAAGCAAAGGTGAGCTGGACGAACATCTGGCACGAGAGCTTGGGAAAGAGGTGGGTGCTGATTTTGCCATTTTAGGAAGTTTGACTAAAATTGGCAGGAGTGCCAGCTTAGATGCCATCATTCTTGACACCCGAGGAGAAAAGAGCAACAAGCACGTTTTTGTTCAGTGCGAAACCATGGATAGAGTTAATGCTAAAATTAATCTACTGGCAAGACAGCTCGATTTAAAAATTTTAGGAAAGGAGTTGCTGGCCAAAATAAACATCAAGGGGAATCGATATATCGAGAAGGACGCAATAAAACTGGCAATAAAAAGTAAGGAAGGTGACCTATATTCTCTCTCATCTCTTCAGGAAGATCTCAAACAAGTATATCAGATGGGCTATTTCAGCGATGTTCAAATTGACAGTACGGATTCTCCGGAAGGTAAAAAAGTTACCTTCATCGTGCTGGAAAGACCAGTGGTAAACCAGATAAAAATTCAAGGTAACAAACATATCAAAACACCAGACATTCAAAAAGCACTGGGCATAAAACTGGGTCGAGTCTTGGACCAAAATCAAGTAAGAAAAGATGTAGCGGCCATCCGCAAACTTTATACAGACAAAGGTTATCTCAACGCCAACGTTGATTCTAAACTTACATCTTCAAGCCAGGATGAGACTTCGGTAGATTTTTATATCAGAGAAAATGAAATTTCCAAGGTTAAGAAGATCTCATTTTCAGGTAATGAGCATATAGAAGGCAAGAATCTAAAAAGAATCATGGAAACCCGTGAGAAAAACTTTCTATCGTTTATAACCAGTGCTGGAATATTCAAAGAAGAAGCATTCCAAAAAGACTTGGATAAACTAAACGCCTTCTATTACCATAAGGGATTTATCAAGGCGACGGTTGGCAGCCCTACCATCACCTATGAGAGAAATGACATCTATATCACCATTCCCATCGAAGAAGGAGACGAATATAAAGTAGGGAAGGTTGATATAGCAGGGGACCTCCTTCTCCCCCAGGACACACTAGCCAGTAACCTCAATACAGTTGAAGAAAAAGTCTTTAGCAGCAGCTTTCTCAATAAAGATATAGTAAACTTAAGCGAGTTATATTCTGATCGAGGTTATGCCAATGTGGACATCACCCCTTTGACTGCCATCAATGATGAACAGAAGACAGTGGATGTACAATTCGAAATAGCGAAAGGGGAGAAGGTCTATTTTGAAAGGGTCAACATAACAGGCAACACCAAAACCCGGGACAAGGTAATCCGTCGCGAACTGAAAGTAGCAGAAGGAGATCTTTACAGCAGCAGCAGAATAAAAAGAAGCAGAGAAAAAATTGACAACCTGGGCTTCTTCAAAAAAGCAAATCTCACCACCACCAAGGGAACAGCCCCTAACAGGGTCATCTTAAATGTCGAGGTGGAAGAAAAGCCAACAGGCTCAATAAGCTTTGGTGCGGGGTTTAGCTCTGTAGACAGTCTGGTAGGTATGATTCAGCTAACCCAGGAGAATTTTCGAGGCAAAGGTCAAAAATTAGACCTCCGAACTCAGATAGGAGGAACCAACCAGCTGATTTTTTCATTCAACGAACCATGGCTATTTGACACCAGATGGAGTGCCGGCATTGATCTTTATAAAATGGAGAGATGGTATGAAGACTTTGATCGTGACAGCACGGGGGGGGCCTTGCATTTTGGGCACCCCGTAGGTGAGTTTAGCAGGGTTGACTTTTCCTATAGTTATGAGATGATTGACATAAAAGATGTTGATAGAGATGCT
>WTBG01000368.1 GCA_013139225.1 Deltaproteobacteria bacterium | reverse complement strand
CCCCAGGCTATTTAGTCAATAAATCTTTAAATGACTCAACCAGTCACGTTACCTTGAAAACAGTTTTATCCATTGTAAATCATCCATATCTATGGTATAAACCATTTAATTGTTCTGCTTTGAAAGTACACCGTATTGAGAAAAATTGTGGATACAGGAATTATACATGCAAAATACCCATAAAGACCTTAAGGTTAAGTTCTCAGTTGTTATTCCTCTATACAATGAGGAAAAGAGTCTTGAAGAACTCTATAAACGGATTACTCTTTCGCTGCAGTCCCTTTCTGACAGCTTTGAGATTATCTTTGTCGATGACGGTAGTACAGATAACTCTTTCGCAGTTTTAAGAAACCTTCACAAGAAGGATAATCATGTAAAGGCCATACGTTTTCGAAAAAACTTTGGCAAGTCAGCAGCACTTTCTGTTGGTTTTAAGGAAGCCAGGGGAGAAACTATCATCACAATTGATGCAGACCTTCAAGACTTGCCAGAGGAGATCCCTACTTTGATTAAAAAAATGGATGAAGGCTACGACCTTGTTTCTGGATGGAAATTCAAAAGGAAAGATCCTTTTTTAAAAAAAATTGCTTCACGGCTATTTAACTTTGTTACTTCTTTCTACACAGGAGTAAAAATTCATGATTTTAATTGCGGATTGAAATCTTATCGAAGAGAAGTGATTGAAGAGATGGAATTGTATGGGGAACTCCATCGATACATTCCAGCTATTGCCAACTGGAAGGGCTTCAAAGTAGGGGAAGTAAAAGTTAATCACCAACCCAGGATACATGGAAAATCCAAGTTTGGATCTGAACGATACTTACGAGGCTTATTTGACCTCTTGACCGTAATTATGCTCACCAAATATCCAGAAAAACCCTTACATTTTTTTGGCCTTCTGGGAACTATATTATCCCTTGCAGGTTTAGCCATCAATATCTATATGGCTGCTCTCCGCTTATCTGGAAAGTGGATAAGTAACCGTCCTCTCCTTCTACTTGGTATTCTCCTCTTAATTCTGGGTATACAATTCATATTTTTCGGATTAATGGGAGAGTTGATTGTCTTTTCTTCTCAGAAGGAGACATCTTATACAGTCAAAGAAAAACTAGGCTCATAAAAACCAATCCAACAATAACGAGATACCTCCTTGGAAAAAACCGACCATCTAAAAATTTCTGTTATTATTCCAACCTACAATAGAAAAAGCGAATTAGAAAAACTCCTCTGCTCTCTTACCGACCAGACCTTACCACCTTCGCAATTTGAGATTATTGTAGTAGATGACGGCTCAAGCGATGGTACAGAAGAATGGCTTATGGAAAACATGATCCAGTTCAAGGCAAAAATATCCTTCTACACCCAGATTCACGGTGGTCCCGGGGCTGCCAGGAATTTGGGAATGGAGAAGGCATCTGGTGATATTTTTGCTTTTACTGACACCGATTGCATTGCTGAGCCACACTGGCTTGAGCACTTGATTAAACCTTTTAATTCAGCAAAGGTAGGAGCTGTAGGAGGAAAGGAGATTATAAATGATGAAGATCCTCTCCTAATGCGCTGCTTCCATTATCTGATGACTTCTCCTTTAACTACTGGAGGCTTAAGAGGGAAAAAGGGGAAGAAATTGGCCCACTTTTACCCCAGAACATTCAACATGGCTATTTCCAGAAAAGCCTTTCAGGCAACTGGAGGATTTAAGAAAATGTTTCATGCAGAAGATATTGAGTTGAGCTATCGCATTAAACAAAATGGGTTTGATCTCGTCTACGAAGATTCTGCAAGAGTCTATCATCGCAGAAGGAATAATCTAACACAGTTCTTAAAGCAAATCTTTCATATGGGCAAAGCCAGAATCACCCTTGCTCGTCTTCACCCATCGACTCTCGAACCCTTACATGTATTACCTGCTCTGTCACTCTTTTTTCAATTCTTTTAATTTTGCTATCCATATACTGGCATCCTGCTTTCTCCATACTTAAACTTTTCCTTGTGTTGGGATTGTTTTTTCTAACCGTAGTCGGTATCAATAGTGCCGTTAACCTTCATTCCCTTAAAGCCTTTTTCCTTGTACCCTTTTCCTTTATTCTTCAACAAGTTGCTTATGGAAGCGGATTCTTTACCGCTTTGATAAGTCATAAGGAACAAAAATCCTCTTAAAAAAGCAACAGAATTTCACAGAACTCATAAGTCCAGGAAAGAACCTGAAAAACCCCCTTCCCCAAGTAATCTTCTGAGCGATTCACCTGCTACTTAAACGAGACATACCCACACATGCAAGCAAATAGCAGAAGAAGAAAACCTGCAAAATGTGTAAATAGGCAATTCATACTTCTCTGCGAATGATTATCAAAGAGCCTTAAGAATTAATTTTTTTTTCCGATAAGGATAAACACTATGGCTAATCAAACAATTGCAGAAAGATTAACGAGCTTCCAGGAAGAAGCCAACATATATAATGAGATTGGCAAAGCTTTAACCTCCAGTCTGGAAATCGGAGAAATCCTGCAAAAAATCATGCACACCATCGTGGATTATTTCCGCCCCGGTAATTGGTCACTGCTCTTACTTGACGAAAATGCAAATGATCTTTACTTTGAAATCGTAGTGGGGGAAGCATCCAACAAAATAAAAGGCATTCGAATTAAGCTAGGAGAAGGAATTGCCGGCTGGGTTGCCCTTCATGGACAGCCTTTGCTGGTACCTGATGTCAATCAGGACCCACGCTTTCTACAAAAGATAGACAAAATAAGTCATTTTTCCACTGAATCAATCGTTGCAGTACCTATGAAAAGCAAAGATAAAGTACTAGGAGTTATTGAACTAATCAACAACAACGAACTCAATCCCCTTGGGAAAAGAGATCTGGAAATCCTAACCACTGTTGCTGATTATGCAGCTATTGCTTTGGAAAATTCCCGTAATTACCAACGCATTCAAGAACTTACTATCACTGATGATGTTACAGGATTATATAATTCCCGATATCTCCACCAAATTATTAAAAATGAAATGGATAGATTCGAAAGATATCATAATCCTTTCTCTATCATATTTTTTGACTTAGATTTTTTTAAGCGGGTTAATGACACTTATGGACACTTAGTTGGGAGTCAAATGTTAAATAAGGTTGGTAAAATCATATTAAAAACCACAAGGAAGGTTGACTTATCAGCACGCTACGGAGGTGACGAATTCGTAGTTATTCTGCCTCAAACTGACAAAAAGAAGGCGCACACTGCAGCTAAACGTTTAAGGAATGCTATTAATTCGGAAGTATTTTTTGCTGAAGAGGGATTTAACATCAGGATAACAGCTAGCTTTGGTGTAGCTACTTTCGGTGATGATGCCACAAGCAAAGATGAACTATTAAGAGCTGTTGATGAAGCAATGTACCAAATCAAAGGTACAACCAGAGACGGAATTGCCCTTGCAGGATTTCCTGCTGATCAATTTTAGTTGAAATAACTCAACACAAAGACACCAAGAACACAAAGTTTTCCTACCCCTGGCGGAGTTTTTTACCGACTGCAATAAATCAAATCGCCTTTGCAACTCTTCAAAAGGGTACCTGACATAAATCCTCTTTGGCAATTTAGAAGGATGTTCTTTGTTTCTCTTGTCCCCTGAAAATTTCATCCGACCCTTAAACCCGGAATTTGCAATTAACCACAGAGTACACAGAGAAATTCCTTCTCAAATCAATAAATTACACCTTTTCCCATAGTAAATCTCTGTGCACATTTTAATGAAAAACATTTAGTCAGTAATCTTCTCCCAAATTTGAAAACATAGAGAAAAATATCGAATTTAAATATGTTTTTCTTTTTGCTATATTAATCCTCAGTGTTCTCTGTGGTTTCAAATGCATTGTTTGGGTTAAAAATCAAAAAACAATAGTCATTAAAACACAACTGAAAAATCGGAATACTCACCCCTGTATTCCTCAATTTCAACAGAGGCGTGGACAACCATCGCATGTGGGGGTCCGCTATGACACCATTCGATCATAGATTGAACATCTTTCTCTTCTCCTTCAAATACTGCCTCAACTCTTCCATCATAAAGATTCTTCGCCCAGCCGGTGAGTTTGCGTTCTTGAGCTTCTTCCTGGGTACAAGCCCGAAAGAAAACACCCTGCACCCTACCCTCAACAAAAAGATGGGCTCTCATTTTGGACATAAGTTATCTCCAAATTATCTCCAAACAAGACACGAAAAATCTATTAGTCATCAGCTAGTTGCTGGTTGTCAGTGTGAATTAAAACGATCCTGGATCCTTGATACTTGATGCTGGATAAAATAAACCATTCCCCCTTGCTCTGTTGTATCCTGAGTCACATACTGCCATTAAGTTCTGAAAAAATTGTAGATATCCTCTGCCAATTTTTGTTTCAAATGCGGAACCCGACAAAGCTCATCTAAAGAAGCTTCTTGAACTTTACTAACACTACCAAAATGCTTTAAGAGTCTGTTACTAGTCC
>WTBG01000306.1 GCA_013139225.1 Deltaproteobacteria bacterium | reverse complement strand
CAAAACCTGAAAGTCAGTGAACATGTCATATTTCAAAACCGCTTTGTTGAACTTAAGGAGCTGTGTGAATTTCTGGGTGCAGCAGACTTATATATAACTCCATACGTTGAAGAAGCCCAGATTGTTTCGGGTGCTTTGATATATGCGATGGGAACAGGAAAGGCCACTATTTCAACTCCTTACTGGTATGCTTCTGAAATGCTTTCTGATGAGAGAGGACGAATAGTTCCCTTTGAAAATCCCGATGCCCTTGCGGAACAGGTTATTGATTTGTTTGATAATGATGTTGCTCGGCATACTATAAGGAAAAACGCATATACATTCTGTCGTGAAGCAATCTGGAAGGAGGTAGCGCGCAAATATTTACAAGTTTTTACTGAGGTTAGGCATGAAAGATCACGGCAACCGCATCTCACCCGCTTTCCCAAAACCCCTGAACCAGTTACAACCTTTGAACTTCCAGAGTTAAAACTGGACCATCTTAAAATCCTTACTGATGAAACAGGGATTCTTCAGCATGCAACTCATACAATCCCTGACCGTACCCATGGATACTGTACAGATGATAATGCCAGAGCTCTTCTGGTTTCCACCATGGCAAGTCAATTTTCTCCATCCGATGAAAATTTACTCTATTCACTGAGAAACTGTTACCTGAGTTTTCTCCAGTATGCTTTTAATGATGAAACTGGCAGATTCCGCAACTTTATGACCTACTCCCGCCAATGGACAGAAGACCAGGGATCAGAAGATTCTTATGGAAGGGCACTGTGGGGTTTAGGTATGGCTGTAGCATATCTGGAAGACCCGGGGCAGCTTGCAATGATCGCAACGTTGTTGGATAAAGTTATTAAGCCCTTTGAAAATGCCAGAGATTCCCGGGCACTGGCTTTTGCCCTGGTTGGAATACATGCATACTTGCGAAGGTTTTCTGGAGATAGTGAAGTAAAAAGAATTCGTGCGGTAATGGCAAATAGACTTTTTAAAAGATTCAAGAAATATGTAACCAAAGATTGGCCCTGGCTTGAAAATAAATTAACCTATGCTAATGGAAAGCTGCCCCACGCTTTACTACTTTCGGGGCAGTGGATGCAGCGTGGTGATATGGTTGATATGGGTCTTAATACCCTTGAATGGTTAATGAAGATACAGACAGAGAACGGACATTTTGTTCCTGTTGGTAATAATGGCTGGTATGAAAAAGGTGGTATCAAAACACGGTTTGATCAGCAACCAATAGAGGCACATGCAATGATTGAGGCTTCAATAGAAGCATTTAATGTAACAAGGGAGAAAAAGTGGATAGATACTGCTAGAATCTGTTTTAACTGGTTTCTTGGTCAAAATGATCTTAACACACCTTTGTATGACCCAAAAACCGGAGGGTGTAGAGATGGTTTGATGGCAGATGGGGTTAACCAGAATGAGGGTGCTGAGTCAACACTTGCCTGGCTCCTTTCCCTCATAGCAATGCACAAACTTTCTGCTGATAATATCTTAATACAACCTTCACCGCCAATCAATACCAGAAAGGGTAGAAAGAAAAAAAGTAAATGATGAATAAGGAGTTTTTATGGATAAAACATTTGATCTTTTCCGAAGATATCCCAAAAATCCAATAATTACCCCTGAGGATATTTCCTATCCTGTAAATTCGGTTTTTAATGCAGGAGCAACGTTGTTTGGTGATGAGACCTTACTGCTCATGCGTGTTGAAGACAGACGGGGAATATCCCACCTTACAGTAGCTCGCAGCAATAACGGCCTGGATGAATGGAAGATCGATAGCCAGCCAACCTTTATTCCTGATCCTGACCAATATCCCGAGGAGCTTTGGGGTATTGAAGATCCAAGGATAACTTTTCTTGAAGAGCATGGAGAATGGGCAATTGTCTATACAGCATACTCAGAGGATGGCCCGCTGGTCTCAATAGCCCAGACCGATGACTTTAAGACATTCAGACGTCTGGGTCCGGCCATGCTTCCAACGGACAAGGATGCGGCACTTTTCCCGATCCAGTTTGATGGACGGTGGGCCATGATTCACCGGCCGGTACCGGCTGCTCACCCCTCTGTTCAGGCACATATCTGGATATCGTTTTCTCCTGACCTCAAACATTGGGGAGAACACCGCATTCTATTTAAGGCACGCTCTGGTGCCTGGTGGGACGCTCATAAAATCGGCCTGGCATCACCTCCGTTGAAAACGTCTGAAGGGTGGCTCATACTTTATCATGGAATAAAGCAAATGGTAAGTGGTGATATGTACAGGTTAGGACTGGCACTTCTGGACTTAGATAACCCTCTAAAGGTCATACGGCGGTCTGAAGAATGGATATTTGGTCCCCGGGAACCGTACGAGCGGATAGGAGACGTTGACAATGTGACATTTCCCTGTGGGTTTACCCAAAAGGGAGATAAGCTAAATCTTTACTATGGCGCAGCAGATTCCTGTATTGCTGTGGCAACAGGAAGTATAAAAGAGATGCTTTCATGGCTCC
>WTBG01000006.1 GCA_013139225.1 Deltaproteobacteria bacterium | reverse complement strand
GGGGGAGAGGGTTATGGACTCATCCAGAAAAGAAGCAGGTTATAAAACAAGTTGGTATGATGGTTGGCTTTTTGCAAACTTTGTCGATGTCATGACTGAAAAAGTACTGAATCTTAATAACATCATGAGAGAATTCCTTTCCGATAATAAAAACATACTGGATATAGGCTGTGGTACGGGTTCTCTGGCCGCTTCATTGTCGGATAAATGCAATTCGGTAAAAGGGATTGACATTTCCCCAAGGATGATAAAATATGCTAAGAAACATAATACATTATCAAATGTAGATTTTTTACTGGTTAGCAGGGGGAAAAAGTTATCCGATATTTTTAAACAAAAATTTGATTACTCAATTTTGAAAATGGCACTTCACGAAATGCCCGGGGATGAACGAACAGACCTAATTGGTGAATCAAAAAAAATCTCGAATGAGATAATTATTGTTGATTGGGTAGCCCCACAACCAAGGTACGCAGGCATCAATACGTTCATAGCAGAAATTTCAGCTTTAAGAGAACATTTCATGAATTTCAGACAATGGCAAAAAGAAGGTGGGCTTGACGGTTTTTTGGAAAGACATCGCCTGAAAGTTGTTCAAGAAGAAATGTTTATAAATAAAACCGGTAAGATCGTTAGGGTAAATTGGCAATAAATAATTGATAAATTTTTTACTCAAACAGAAATAATTTTTCTGGAGATGGGTAACGCTTATGAATGAAATATATGATCTGATTGTGGTTGGTGCGGGACCTGCAGGGCTTATGGCTGCAATAACGGCAGCAAAGGAGCGTCTTGCGGTAGCTCTTATTGAAAGAAAAAGAGCGGTCTCTTCTATCAAAAGGTCCTGTTGTACAGCGCTCATAAACGAACCCGGCACCCACGGGGAATTTGTAACCCTCGAGAATAACAAGATCGTATTTCACCGTTCAGATTTTTCGGTCTCTTATGATGGACCGTCCATACCCCTTAAACAGTTGATAAAGTTTTCACCCAAAGGGTACAAATTTGTGGTTGAAAGAAGGGAAGACCCCGTCGCTATTGCCTTAAACAAAGAATGCTTGCTTGAGGGATTATTTGAAAAAGCGAAACAGCTGGGAGTAACAATATTGAACGACGCTCAAGCACTCAAGGCTGAAAATGCAGATAACAAGGTCATCATTACCATTAAGCAAAACGACAAGACCTTTGAGATCACCTCAAAAACGGCTATTGCGGCCGATGGTGTAAACTCCAGGATTGTTGAGAATCTTGGTTTAAATAAAGAACGAAAATCCTTCGGCAACATGCAGGCAATAACATATTATCTGAAAGATGTTGAGTGTCCTTATCCACCCGCCTGGATGGTTTTTGTCGGGAAAGGACACACACCATCGATGAAGGGACAATTATATTTTCTTCCCAAACCCCAAAAAGATGGATCGTCTGTATATGAAATAACTTACGGACATCCTGTTTTTGATGAGAGTGCAATGCAGGAGGATGTTAAGTGGTTTTTAGAAAAGAGTACATTTTCTTCTTGGTTTAAAAAAGCAACGATTGTAAAGAGACTTTCAGCTGTACTGAAGTTTTGCACCCCAATTTTGGAACCCAGGGCAGGAAGGATTCTCATCGTAGGGGATGCAGCAAGTTATATTGAAGTCTACGTGCAGGGTGCCTTAATGTATGGACATCATGCTGCAATTTCCACAGCAAAATTCTTAAAGGAGGGAAGCGGTCTTGATGATTATGTGGAATTCTGGAAGAAAACGTTCGCTTACAACCAGCCCGGTGCTATTGAAGCTGCAATGCAAGCCTTCGGACTTCATGTATTGGAAGATGAGGAGATAGACTATCTTTTTAGTCTTACCGATAGGGAAACGTATAAGGGATATGTGAATGAACATTCCTCCAAAGAGACCACCATGGGGGCGTTGATGTCCCATATGGATGAGATAAAAAGGGACAAACCAGAACTCGCTGCAAAGATAGAAAAATTTGACCAGGTTTCCACAGAAGAATTTCTACAGGTAACTAAAAAGGACAAAAAATAAATAAACCTGACAACCAAAGACTGAGGGAGGGTACCATTATGGATATGAACGAATATTATAACGGTGTCATAGAGGAAGCACTTGAGGGTTTTAAACGGGTAAACAATACCGATCAGGTGGAACAGAAAATATATGAAGTCCCAGCAGCAACTTGGGAGATAAACGTCGTGCGGGGGAAGGTGCTGGAAAAGGCCACCATTTCACGAGTCACCCTCGACACAAAACACCCCGTTACCGGAGATGATACGCACTTTGACGCCCTTCAGTCCAAGGTCTATCCTTTAAATCCCAAGATCCCCGTCCTGATTTTTATTATTGAGCATATGGTATCGGGAGGTAAAACATTCTTCTCTGGCATGATGGACGTAATTCCTGCCGTTCCTATTGAAGACGATCTGCGCTTTCTAGGCGCTGAGATGAAGAAGGTTGCCGAAAAGCACGGGGAAGATTACGAGGCTTTACGGCAGAAGGGATCAACGATTTTTAAGCTGGAACAATGGGAAAAACCAATTAATGCGGGAGTTGGCATCCATAATCCCACAGAAAAAGAACGTATGGATATGATAAAAGAAGAGGGGCAAGTCTGGCTCAGGTCTTATTTAAACGTAGTTGAAAAGCGGGTTCATGAGCCCTATACCGATGAGGATGTTAATCGGATGAATTCGGTTCGTGCCAGGATACTGGAATATTATTACCTCGGGGATATCTCTCTTCCGGAAGCCATGAAACTAGGAATCCCTCTTGAGGCCATAAACCTGATGCTTATTGCCCCAACGATCCATTACTAAACCAAAGGCAACGTTAGGCTGAAAAGATGATGCGAAGGAATTAATGTTTGAAAGTAACTTTGTTTTTTTGTCGGCTTGCACATTTCATTAACCTTAAAAATCCAAGCAGGGGTGACAATGTATTTTTAAGGTCGCTATCAGGCAACTTATTGGAGAACGACCTGTGAGCAAAAAAAAATATACAGTCTTGATGCCCGATGTCATCAGCAATCCAGACCTTGAGATGACGGTGTTCGATGAACAGTTTCAGATGCTCACTCCCAATGTGTCGAAGGTTGATGATGTTCCATTGGACATGTTACGCAATGCCGATGCCATTATGGGCTGGCATACTCTGCGGTATGATTCAACACTAATCAAACAACTGGACAATTGCAAACTCATTATCCGTATCGGTGTGGGTTTTGATAACGTTGATTTAAAGACTGCCGGCGAGCTCGGCATTGCTGTTTCGAATGTACCTGACTATGGTACCACCGATGTTGCAGACCATGCCATCGCCCTTTTGTTGGGTTTCTTCCGGGGGATATATGCCTATGCGGATTCCGTGATCAATAATCAATGGGACTGGCACAGTGCGGGACCCCTGAAACGCTTATGCGGGTCAACGCTGGGCATCATCGGGCTAGGTCGTATAGGGACAGCCACCGCAATGCGGGCCAAAGGTCTGGGAATGAACGTTCTTTTTTACGATCCTTATCTTGTAGAAGGAGTTGATAAGTCTTTGGGAATAGGTCGTTGCTATGAATTAAACGAACTCCTGGCACAATCGGATGCCGTTTCATTGCACACCCCTCTCACCGATGAAACCAGGAACATGGCAAATGAGGACTTCTTTAATGCCATGAAACCAGGTTCAATTTTTCTAAACACCGCACGGGGACAAATTGTTGACCCGGGGGCTCTTTATAACGCCTTGAAAAGCAATCACTTATCTGCAGCCGGAGTAGATGTCTGGCCAACGGAGCCACCACCAGATAGTGACCTGTTGATAAAGGCATGGAGATCCGGTGAGCCCTGGATCAAGTATCGTTTCATTCACACACCCCACAGCGCATTTTACTGCCAGGAAGCGTGGCAGGAATTGCGCATAAAAGGAGCGATGGAAGTAAAACGGGTTTTGCATGGTGAAAAACCCCGGGCATGTGTTAATCGTGAATGGCTCGTTAACCCGCGCTACCTTTTGTGAAGTTCTTTAGGCAATCAAACATCTTAAGGGAGTATTTATGACAAAGAAATATGATCTGGTTATTGTGGGAGGTGGGCCTGCCGGTCTGATGGCCGCCAGGGTGGCTGGTGAGAATGGGCTTAACGCAGCGCTGCTGGAGAGAAAATCTGATATGACCAGGGTGGGAAGAGTAGATGGTGGGGGCTTGATACCTATAAATGAGTATATGTGCGGGGAAACACTCACCTACAGCCCTGAAGTGAAACGCATAGGCTTCCCTGTCAGCGGATTTTCCACTAAATATGATGGCCCTTATCAGGACATGTATGGATTTAGGTTTTATTCTCCGGGTGGCAAATTTTTTTCTTTCGGAGATCATGAAAAACAAAAAAAGGACCCGAAGAAGAATCGTGTGGGGGTAGCGATCGATAAAGAACGGATGTTAAAAGGGCTGCTGGAGGATGTAGAGGCGGCTGGTGTGGATGTTTTTCCGGGAACAAATGTGACAGGTATTGAGACGAAAAAAAGTGGTGTAATCGTAACAGGAAATGGAGAGGCTTTTGAGGGAACTTTTGTGATTGCAGCCGACGGTGTGAACTCCCGCATCGCACAACTGATGGGCATGAATAAAAACAGGAAATATATTGGCATGCTCACGGACAGAGTATGGCATCTCGAAGGGGTTACGATTCCTCAAGTGGCCGGACTCTCCTTTATCTTCACTACCTATGGATTCTTTTTTGTGACCACCATCTGCCATGAGAACCAGTACCACCTCGGGATCTCCACCTACAACCCCCGTGTTGATCTCGAGCCAAACCTCAAGAGAATTGTGTATGAAGATAACGTATACTCCCCCTGGTTTAAAGGGGCAAGGAAGACGGGAGAAACTTCCTGTGTCGTCAACCTGTTTTCTCCCATTAAGGAGCCCTTCAAAGACAACGTGCTTTTCGTGGGAGATTCAGCCTGGTTGCTGGAGCTCACCAACCCCTTTGCCATCATGTGCGGCTGGAAAGCCAGCAACGCCATTACCCTGGCTCTTTTAGATGGAAAGATTAATAAAGAAGGCATCTCCAGTTACCTTGAGTGGTGGCAGAAAACATTCTATGAGCCTCACGGGAGTGACGAATTTAAACCGATTACTCTCGAGGACTTTCTTAGTGCGGATGACATGGATTATCTGGTTGGTTTGATCAAGGAACCGCTCGTTGCAACCATGAACTTCTATAAGATGCTCCACACCGTTGGTAATACCTATGCAGAACTCTTTCCCGTTATTCAGGAAGAGAGACCGGATGTAATGGAAAAGTTGATGGGAATGGTAAACCAGATGGATGAAATAGAAGAGAACGCCCGAAAGGCAGGTTTTCCCAATAGATAACCTCAATCAATTAAAGGAGTTCTGGACCTATCCATGAAGATTAAAGCACCCGATCTAGTCATTCAGACTTTATCAAACTTGGGAGTTGATCATCTCTTTCATCTCCCGGGGAACTCCATTGCAAGTTTCTATGACAGTCTCGCTCGTCAAAAGAAGATAAAATCTATCCTTTTCAGGCACGAACAGGCTGCCTGCTTTGCGGCCGCTGGTTATGCGCTTGTCACCAACCGCACCGGTGTCTGTATGGTCATGGGTGGCCCGGGCGTCACAAATCTTATCTCTGCAGTTGCTGAATGCTATTACCAGTCAATTCCTCTTGTTATTATTACCGTTGACAACCCGAAAAAGAACCTCGGCATCGAAGACTTTCACGAGGTTGACTCCTTTACCATGCTTAGCCCCGTCACAAAAAAGACCATTTGCCCCAGAAAGATAGAGGATATGCAAAGGGGAGTAGTTGAAGCTCTTAAATGCGCCGCCACAGGAAGACCTGGACCGGTTTATCTCAATATTCCCGTTAATCTCATGGGGCAATCAGCCCGGATGAAGGATGTCCGTCTTCAGAAAAAACCCCTAAGACCTTCCATCTCGCAGGCCAGGAAAGCTTTAAAGCTCATTAAGGCATCTAAGGAGCCGGTCATATTCGCAGGAAGCGGGGTAATAAGAAGCGGGGCCGAAAAGGAACTGGCAGAATTTATTGAGCTGACAGGCATTCCCATATTTACCAGCCTGGGAGGCAGGGGTGCCATCCCTGAGGGCAGGCATCTGGTTATGGGCATGCCTTCCTACACATTTGACGTTGGTTTTCTAAATGCGTCCGACCTTTTCATCGTCCTCGGAACGAGGCTCAATCCGGTTAACTTAAGGATGGGGAAACTCAACATACCCGAACGGATGGTGCAGGTTGACATCGATGAAAAAAATCCAAAATTTAAGAAGGCAGATATCTATATAAAATCTGATATAAAGGAATGTTTAACCTTGCTGAACCAAGAGATTAAGACAGGCAATCATTACCAAAAACCATCAAGGAGTAGAATCTACGACACATACAGGAAATCCTACAGGGACTTCACAGAAGCTGACTACCGCGCCATACGTAAAGACTCTTCGAGTCTTACAGCGCAGAGTTTCCTGCTTGCGTTATCAGCATTTCTTGAAAAGAAAGATGCCACTCTTTTTACCGATTCGATCTGGTTACCGTTTTCTCATTTACTTCCACGTGCGCGAAAACCACGCAGTTTCTTCTCCATGCGCTCATTCGGATGTCTCGGTTTTTCTTTGCCGGCCGCAATAGGGGCGTGTCTTGCAGACCGGAGAAGAAAAATCATAAGCCTCTCCGGCGACGGGGCATTTCTTTTCAATTGCCAAGAGCTTTCTACCGCAGCTACCTATGGATTGAAAAATTTCATTCAGATTATTTTAAACAACAATGGTTTTGCCTCCTTACACAATCTTGCAAGTAGAAAATTTGTCAGGCAAAACGAATACTACCTCTGGGACAAGATTAATTACCATGGCTTTTCAGAATCTCTGGGCGTGAGAGCAATTACCGTTGATTCTCCAAAAAAAATAACGGCAGCACTTAAAAAAGCCCTGAGTGGAAATGGACCATACCTTATAAACGTCATCACGTCCGGGCAAGTTGATATGAAGGGAGCGTTTTGGACGAAAAAGTAGGTTCAAAACCACGATTTATGATGGGAGCTCTATGGGTATCACGTTCCCGTTTGACGCCAGCAGCCGGGCAGTAGAAAAGAGCTTACCAAGTTAACCGAATAAAAATGAAACACGGGGAGATACCATGGCACAACTTGACGATATTCACACCATTACACTTGAAAAATTGAAAAAATGTTTTTCCCTGACTGCTGTGGATCTGAAATATCCCATGCCCGAACGGCCTTTACGAACACTTGGCCTGGTTAAAATTGATGGGAAGGTCTTTCACTCCAATGATTTTTTGCGTATACTGATTATGAATATCAATATTGCTTCTGTCCGTGGTGTTCGTACGATCTTCCTGGGTCCACGGACAGAACTTGACCTCCCTGTTTTTTCTTCAGAATCAATCCTGATGGGTAAAAAACGTATGTTTTTTCTTGATGTTCAGCGGCGGGGCGGTTACGACTGTCATGATGACAGCGAACTTTACAACCGGCTTGTTGCAATAAAAGGGAATTACCCTGAATTGTTTACGGAACCATTAAGTACGGGAAGAGAAATTGAAAAAACATTTTCAAAGGCTGTCTGTTACGTGAAGATTTCAAAGGACCAGGATGAGCAGGCTCTTCAACTCTTTCATGAATATCTGGATGCCTTCCTTGATGTGGTGAAGCAGGCAAAGCCTTTAACCGGTGACGTTCTGGAACAGGCACGTTGTGATTATAACCTGTATACAAACACCGTGATCGACCATGATCCTGCAGCCAAAGTATACAAAATACTTTTTGGAAAAAAGGGCGGGGTGGAACGTGTCAAGGAATTATTTTTTGCCTGTTAAATGGATGCAACCACAAAACCTTCCCAAACAACTTCTCCAGTATGGTTTTGAGAATCAGTAACCATGCAGCGAATGGCATGCGTTCCTTCATCTTCGCTCACAGGATTCCACATCCAGGTGGAGCTGTTTCCCCCTACTGTTGACCAGGAGGAACCCCCTTCTTTTTTGACAGACCACTCATAGGTATACGCCGGAACACCACCACCCGTGACATGTACCTCGAAGGTTACACCATCTCCCACCTTGATCTCTTCCAGCTCTCCATTGGTTATATACACCATCGGATTCATAGCTGCGTTGAGCACATGCTTTGCCAGCATTTTCCCTACACGTGGGTCGTCATTAGGAGGGGTATACATTACCCATGTTCCGGTGTATTGATCCTGCACCGGACCGTTTTGGTCAGTAGTCCCTATAGCAGGATCATACCCAAAATGACCATAATCGCTCATATCATAGGCAAGAGACGGATCCAGGTCACTTCTTGCCTGGTTAAGCGGAGTCTGCCGTGGTGGAGGGTACAGTCTTAGAGGATCTCCACATCCCTCCATCTCAAAACAGCATTCCGGTTTTGACGTTACGATTTCTGATCCATCAGCAAGCGCACGACCACCCTTACCATCTTCTATTACCTCATCATCTTGAAAAGCACCAGAGATCTCCATCAAAGTAAGGGTGCCGGATGATGCATCCCCGCTCAACCATTTTATCACTCCTATCGCCCCTGAGGTTTGGCCGGTAAGGGTCGCTCCTCCAGTAAATTCAGATGTTCCAGCATCATAATTAAGATCCCACTCACCGCAGTCTGTGTACACCCACATTCCCCAGTAATCCGCAAAGGGGTGGCCTACTACTGGGTATTTTGTATAATCCCATGTCCCCCATTTGGCCCAGGTCTTAATCCCGATCTCCCTGCCAATCTGGTTGTGAACCTCAACCATGTCCAGGACGGAAGCAGTGGCCAAATGTACAACGCAGACCACAATGTGCTGAACTCCACGATCCTTTAAGTACTCCAGAGCATCCCAGCTTCGGTAGCCCCACTCCTCACCAGGCAATTGCTTGTCCGTCTCATAAAGCCATGCCTTTCCATAAACCTCTCCGCGCATTTCCCGGGTATGCTCCAATAGTCCGTTTTCAGGATTTACTTCCCTTTTACCCAACCATGCTCCAATGATGTTGTCCGGATCCATCTCAGGATGTTCTTTTAAAAGCTGGGATTTGATGCTTTTATTTATAATGAGCGTATCGTTCATCTTGGGATCGAAGAACTGATTGTGTTCTTGATGCAGGGAATGGTTTAGAATAATGACCCCTGTATCGGCGTCCGAGACGGTAGCAGACATCTCGGCCTCGATAGTCTCCATATACAGGGTGGCCACCATGGGATCAGATGCAATGGGGTTGGAACTTCCGTTTAAAAGGACAGCGCTATCCACAGTTGGCTCACCCAGGGTAGCCGTCCATCCTGCAGGTTCCGTTGGGTAGGATCTCTCCATCAGGTTGCTGTAATCATTGATCCAGACGGGGTAAGCAATGTCGTCTTCGTTTTCCTCATTCCAATCATCAATGGCAAGCTTAATTATCTGCACGACATCGTAGCTTTTCGAGTAGCGAGGTCCTCCCATCATCCAATCCACGACAATGATACGGGAAACCCCTTTATTAAGCAGCCTCTCCACGGGCCCATCCACATTGTACCGCTCAGGGTTGCAATCAAGCCATGGTCCATCAGGTTCGTTCTCGCCGCAGTAAGTAACATCGTCTCCTACGTCAGGTCCATCAGGGCCATGATAGATAAAGCGGGGATACGGATAATGCTCCGGGTAGTCTGCGCACTGGTAACCCGCCCAGTCCACCTCGAAGTTTAGACCATAAGGATTTGTGTCCAGTTCATCCTTCATATCTGCCAACTGCTGTTCAGATAAACGATTAAAGGGATCTACCCCCCCGATTCGTTCATATTCAAATTCAAACATTCTTAGATATTTGAGAGTGAAATCTGAAACGTTGGTGTCCAAAACCATCGACCAATTTTCGGAATTCCAGATGACCATATTATAAACAGGATGGTTATAGTCAAAAGAAAATTGGAGCACAGCGGCATCCCACATATACTGAGGCTTATTGATTTCCATGCCACCGTGGATGACAAATATTACGCCGATATTTTCACCCACTATAGAGCACGATGTTGGTGCCAAGAAAAACACCATAGCCAACAAAAAAATCAAACAATAATTTCTCTTTTTACAACTCATAACTACCTCCTTTTTAAATACAAAATAAAAAATCTCACCTTCTCAAAATCTGAAAAAGCGAGAAAAAGTGAGTTTGTTCTTTCCATAAATACCCCTAAAAAGTGTTTTGGATCCATCTACTCGCAAAACGTAACACAAAAATGTTTCTAAGTCAAATTTTTATCCCCCTTATCGCACGTCAATCGGGTTGCTTTTTTAGATCCTTGATTCATATCCATACTGGCTCTCCAATAAACGTCAAACACCCTTTTTTAATCGCATGTCTATATCCTTACCTGTTGTTCTTCTTGACAGAGAAAATACATTTTCCTATACTTTCCGTATGGCAAAGAGAATCCTACAAATGAAGATGAAAAGATGATCTCCGTTAAGACCTAAATACAATACCTTGGTAGGGTTTATCTCGTTTAGAATGTTACACAAAAGATAACGTTTTATGTAAATCATAAGGGAAGTTAATGAATACTATTTCACTGCCACAATTGCCCTGGCATGGAACGAAGGAGCTGAAACTCAACCTGCCGGATAGCTGGCAGGTTGAGTTATACCACATGGCCGGTTGGAATCGACCGGCTATGAAACCCGAAGAAATCAAAGCGGCTATCACAAATCCCATTGGCATTGCCCCCATCAGGGAATTGGCCAGGGGTAAGAATGAGGTAGTCATTATCTTTGACGACATGACTCGTGCCACCAGGTTGGCTGAAATAGCCCCCTTTGTTTTAGAAGAACTCTCAAAGGCCGGTATCCCGGACAACAAAATCCGCTTTGTTTGTGCCCTGGGCTGTCATGGAGCCCATAACCGACTGGATTTCGCCAAGAAATTGGGTGAAGAGATACTAGCCAGATTTCCCGTTTATAACCACAATCCATTCGCTCATTGCACTTACGTGGGTACAACAAATACTTACAAAACCAAAGTTTACATTAATAAAGAAGTGATGAAATGTGACCTTAAGATTGGAATTGGCCTGGTCGTTCCCCATCCTGCGAGCGGGTTTGGTGGTGGTGGAAAAATAATTTTACCGGGGGTAGCCTCTTATGAGGCTATTGAATATAACCATCGTGCAGCATTGGAGGACATGACGGGGTACCAGGATAATCCCCCATACGGCATGGGAATATTTGACAACAATCCCCTGCGTTTTGACATTGAGGAAGCTGCCACCATGGCTGGCCTGGACGTGCTCATAAACTGCATTATCAATACATGGGGGGAGACGGTTTCTGTTTTTGCTGGCGACTTAGTACCGACCTATGCCACAGCTGTGAGAGAAGCCAAGTTCCATTACAATACTCCAGAGGCTAAAGGAGAAAACATTGTTATTGCCAACACGTTTGCTAAAGCCAGCGAAGCAATCGCAGTTGGCTTGGGTACTGCCTTTCGTGCGACCAGTCCTCAAGGTGGCGATGTTATACTCATCGCCAATGCACCCGATGGTCAGGTTACTCATTATTTGATGGGTACGTTCGGCAAGAATACTTCCGGAGAGATGGGTTTCCGGGTAAGAGCCCCTCGGCATGTCAATCGAGTATGTATTTTTTCGGAATACCCTGACGTAACTGGCCGTTACTACATTGAGGGGTCAGACAAGGTCTTGTTTGCCAACAACTGGAATGATGTTCTAAAGAATTTTCAAAATACAGACGGTACGGGTGCAAAGGTAGCGATCTATCCCGGTGCGGATATTCAATATATTGGTCAGTAACGAAACCTGCCTATGGCAGTTCTTTTAATAAGAAGACAATATAGTTTGGGTTCTTCGACTATTCTAATGCTATTATAACGAGCCGTTCTTTGGAGTGGCTCGCTTTTCTGTTTTGACTCAAAATGAACATCAGGATCCGGGTATCACGTGTAAAAATTTAACCCAGATTTTGCAGTAGGTATCGTAGCGAGGCGTAGAAAACCGTGGCGAAACGTGCAGTTGGAGCGATTTTACGACGAAGGCATATCCATAGATATGTTGAGAAGTAAAATCGTGAAACAAGCGTTGCAGCAAGGATTTTCAAGCCGTAGTAGATGGCTACTGCAAATTCTGGGTTGAAGACCAAGTAATTTCAATCTAAATTCTTATTTATTTAAAAAAGTAGCTCACCCCCAATAATACAAAATGGTGGTCAATCCCTCTGTTGGGACTATCAATCCCCGCATTGGACATATGTCTATAACGATAACCTCCGGTAAGGGCAAACTTTTCGTTCAGGAAAAACTGCAATCCCACACCCACTTGAGAAAGAAAGTTATACTGCGTGCTCTGCTCACGGGTATGCTGTGTGGTATATATAATCCCAAATCCCCCTTCAATATAGGGGGCAATCCGCGAGGTGATATGATCGGAATACTTTAGCAAGAAGGAACAACCAACCTCTGCATTGGTATCAGGATTGATGACAACATTCATCAGGGGCTCAACGACACACTCTACGGTACCTCGCGGGTCAATATGTAATTTTCTTGCCAGAGGATTAATGTCAAACCCGAACTGAATAAGAATGGGGATTATCTCGTAATCATCAGATCTCCTATCAAATGACTGTGTCCCATAACCAGTTAATAATCCCACTTCCCTTAGCCATTTGTGTGGTTTTTCTTCAGGTAGAGTTGATTCTGTCCCAGACCAGACAGGAGATACAGCAAACAATATCAGCATACAGATAGCAACAAGAACAACCGAGCTTCCTCTCTTCAATTTTCCCTCCTTTTCTTTTTCAATTGAGTAAAACAACTTTGTTATATATAACTCTTTTCAGCCATGGAATATTGCAGTCCTGCTAATCCCAGACGGGAGTAAAGTCAGTCCACAACTCCCAATCCATCGGCACATTCCCATACGGCTCCGTGCTCACGTGTTGATGGTCTGCAACAACCTTCTCGAGCAGGAGGCTCTGGTAGGACTGATAGGCATCTCTGTCCCCTATGTACAAGCATTTGCATGAAGTTGTGTCCGCATACACATATCTAAAATTGCCATTGCGCTGGTGGCGGACAATCTTCCGCTGGGGCAGAGTTTTTAGATGGGCTAGTTTCTCGGGGATATCTGCAAGCCTCATCTGGAATCCGGCTTTAGTGAGCAAGTCTTCCGTCTTGATCACTTTTTTGGTCCTCATCGACGCGCACCCAGCCAGTGTAATTCCTAAGACCGTAATGATTACTGTGACTTTTTTGGCACTTGTATTGGCCAATACAAAAATTGGTGCTCTCATTGATTAAAAACCTAACGAGTTAATTTCAGGGAGAACCCTTCACTTTGTTTTCAAAACTCCCCTATAAATGATAACCTTATCCTCAGGTCCAACGGTTATCGTTTGTCCTGTCTCAACAAGTGTTACTTCACAACCAAACTTACAAATATAGATTGTACAGCTGCCATCAATGTTTCTCAAAACAACATTTTCTGACGGGTCTCCACCTTCGGGCGTTACTTTGTACTTGTAACTTTTAAAATCCTGGTTTTCAAGCGTGGCACCTTTATTTTCAAACGCATAAACACTCGTTGCCAAACTGGTACAC
The DNA here is from genome assembly GCA_013139225.1 of Deltaproteobacteria bacterium. GTDB lineage: Bacteria > Desulfobacterota > WTBG01 > WTBG01 > WTBG01 > WTBG01. The sequence continues at coordinate 1,749 of WTBG01000006.1, read as the reverse complement.
AATAAAATAATTACTATCATACAGATTTTTTTCATATCCTCACCTCATTTCATCAATCTAACTTGCCATGGAGATGCTCCCTAAGAGCTTACCTGTTCATCCATTATAATCATTATTACATCCGATCTCAATTACTTTCAGGTTTTATTGCTTACATGGTAGCGGCAGGTAAACCACGATTGCGAGGTCCATTACATTGGTAACAAATCTGTCTTTATGAATTTTGGTTGACAGTTTCTCATGCATCTTATAGGTGTTGCATGCATTGACGTAGCATTCAACATCTATTTCTCTTACCCTGCTTTCCGTTAAGGTGGTTCCATCAACCAGTGCTCCCGCACTCTCAGGCATTCCACCCGGTGGTTTACCATCCCGGCAGTCTGTAGCAGCAAAAAGACCAACCACCGGCAGGCTCTCGATAAGATAGAGCATCAGAGCAGCCATCATCTGCATTCGCCCACCATAAGACATACCATCCTTAAACCCAGGATAGCGGGTTACATCAACCGTTGCCTCACCGCCGGCAATCACGGCTGCTGGTTTTTGAGGATTAACCTTTATTGCTTCTGCCAAACGAGCATAGATGTCTATTGTTGCATCTTCGATATCACCTGAGAGGTCGTGTATCCGTTGACTCTCCGGAATATGAATCCCCATAGCTGCCAGCTCTTCTGCCGCAAGTTCAATTGCCGTACTGTTACTGGCAACAATCAGGTTAGCGACATTGGGAAGTGATTCTTTGAGTGTCTCCCTTTCAGTAACACCACGGCTATTCTTTATGTAGTCGATCACTTTTGGGGGGATATCTGTTCCCAGGACATCGGCCTTCTGCTGTATGTTGGTAAGAACCCTGTAAGCATCCTCAAAGGTTGAGGGGTCCGTTACGAAGGGTCCAGAGGCGATCACATCGAGACGATCACCTTTGACATCCGATACCATCAGATTAAAAACTTTTGCAGCACCTTCTGCCCTCTTTGCCAGCTGCCCCCCCTTTACCTGTGAGAGGTGCTTCCGTACCGCATTCCAATCCTCTATCTCACAACCTGCACGGTTGAGAAGCTCATTTGCCGTGATGTACTCACCAAGCGAAACACCTGGAACCGGCAGTTCCATCATGGCTGAACCTCCACCTGAGATCAGTGAGAAGACAATATCTTGAGACTCCGCTTCTTCCAACAGTCGTATAATCTCTCGTGCTCCCTTTACACTTCCTTCATCAGGATTGGGATGACCCGCAGGTTGAAATCTGATATTTCCCAGAGGGGAAAGGGTTCCAAGACCCTTATGAACATTTATCAGCCCGGTTGCACGTTCTCCAAAAATCTCATGGACTGCCTGAGCCATTTGATGACTTGCTTTACCTGCACCTACCACGATTACCCTACCCTCATTTTTAAGGATTGCCTCACTACCACCACAGCGCACCTTACTACCATCGAATGAAATAGATTTAAGAACTCTCTGGTAAGGATCAAGCTCTGAGAGAAGGTGATCGAACAGCCCATCAAGTCTGCTTCTCAATTCCTTCAATTTACCGGTGGATGCGCCTTTATCTAACTTGTCCCCCTGCCAGGGAGGACACTTACTCTTTTTGTCAATTATTCTTTGAAGAAACGATTCCTTCACCTCTTTATGCATGATAAAACCTCAAGAGAAGGTGATGTGTTTTTACCCTTTGAAAAGAGTGGTATCTACTCCTCTTAAATCCCCTACTGCCTGTCTCGTACGCTCTGCCATAGATTCTTCTGC
>WTBG01000378.1 GCA_013139225.1 Deltaproteobacteria bacterium | reverse complement strand
AATTTCACCACATGCTCTAAACTAAGTTTCTTTATCTCAATTCCACCTCTTACATACTCTGCAGCAGCTTTACCTGCTCTCCTGCCAAAAGTCAGGACATCCAAGAGGGAATTTCCCATCAAACGATTATCCCCATGGATCCCCCCTGAAACCTCGCCAGCACTGTAGAAACCTTTAAGTGCGGTCTCTGTTTGTGCATTCATATAAATTCCCCCGCTCTGATAGTGGAGCGTAGGATAAACCAGCATGGGCTCTTTACTGATATCAACATCATAGCGTTTAAACTGGATAAACTTGGCAGGAAGTTCCTTTTCAACCGTACCGGGTCCATGGAGAATATCAATCATAGGAGAATCGAGCCATATTCCCAACCTCCCCGTAGGAGTAATGACCCCGTTATTCCTTTCCGTACACTCTCTAATCAGGAGGGCAGATTCTATGTCACGTGGTTCAAGAGGGAAGCAGAACTGCTCACCATCTTTGTTGAGAACGTGTGCTCCTAAACCACGAGTCTTCTCGGTTATAAGCAGCCCCACATTCTGCTCTGGATATGCAGCGCCTGTGGGATGGTATTGGGTAGAATGCATAAAAGTAGTTTTCACTCCTGCCCTATAAGCCATCACTTCCCCATCCATAGTAGCTCCATAATGATTAGTAGTAGCATAACCCTGGACATGAAGCCGTCCAAATCCACCTGTTGCCATAACTACTGCCTTTGCTTTAATCAAAAAATATTCCTTGGTATCAAGACTGTAAAGAACCGTACCAGCACACTTTCCCTCTTCATCCAGAATGAGCTCTATCGCTGGAGAAAACTCCACAACAGTAATATTATCGGAATGGTTACGAGTTTCATCCCGGATGATGCGCATAATCTCTGCTCCAGTCATATCTCCTGCTGAGTGCATTCGCTTCCTGGAACTCCCACCAAAATGGCGTACCGATAATCGTCCTTCCCCATCTTTATCAAACATCATCCCCAGATTTTCAAGCCAGGCTATAATCAGTGGAGCATCATGAACAAGAGCTTCCACCAGATCCGTTTGATTGGTGAAGTGGCCTCCACCAATTGTATCAAGGTAGTGGTAAAAAGGAGAATCCCCTTCCTGAGTAGCTCCCTGGATTCCTCCCTCAGCCATCATGGTATTGGAATCACCGTGTCTGAGTTTGGTAGCAATGATGACCTTCATTCCCTGCTCCTGAGCCATCAAAGCAGTTGCAGTTCCAGCTCCTCCCCCGCCGATCACCAGAACATCCGTTTCATAATCAACCTCACTCAAATCTACCTTGCTGGGTTCAATCCTTCCTCTGGATTCCAAAAGGTCTACAACTTCTTCTGGGAATACATCGCCTTTATTGAGACCCACTTTCACTGCACGTCTCCCCTCTTCCATATAATCGGGATGAAACTTCTTGAGCACTTGTTCCCTCTCTGCCAAAGGAAGATCTGGAAAACATTCATCCTTCCTTGACATCTCAATCCTTTGAGGTCTTGTTGCTTCAACCTTTTTAATCAGTTCCTTCATCTCTGGAGTATAAGACATGAATAGTTCCTCCCGCACTTACAATAATTAATTCATTTTTCTCTGCTATTAATACGTTACTACGTGATTACAAAATGATACTGGATACTGGTTGTTGGATACTAGACAAAAAAGTCATCCGTTATTCGGTTGCGCTGCTCGTTTCGTAGCTCGTCAAACGGTTGCGTTGTTCCTCATTCCAATATTGGTTCTTAACCTCAACCGATCCACGAATACCGATTCAAGTTGCGCAACCGTATTACGCAACCCAAATCTTATATGGCCTTACTAAATTAATCCAGTATCAAGTATCCAGAATCTAGCCTCTTCACCGCACGAAGGCTTCAATTTTCTAGAGATATAGAAAAACCTCCTGTAATTCAGAGATACTTAGTCTCCTTCGGCATCCACTCACCCGGAACAGAGGTGTCAGGTTCCCTCTCTCGTTCCACATACAACTTCTCGAGTTCGCTCTGACTCATCTGAGTTAACTTTTTCAACATCTCATCATATTTGCCAGATTCTATCTCCTTAACCCTCTTTTCCAAATGCTCAGACCTTGGGGCAATTTTGCTTCCATAAATTCTGCGAGCAAGTTGTGCAAAATGATACTGGGGGAGCTCACCCATGCACCTGCTCGCACAAAGTCCGCACTGAATACAATCAAAAGAGAGCTGAGCTGCCTTAGCAATGTTCCCCTGCTTTATTGCTGATACATAATCCAGTACCTTGACATCCATAGGACATGCCTTGGTGCAGGCATTACAAGCCACACAACGGAACACCTCTGGATACAGTTTAAAGATCTCTTCAGGTTTCCCTTCCAATTCATCTAACTGATATGATGCTCTGTTCGCCGGATAGAAAGGGATTTGTGCAAGGTACATGTCTGGTTCAACTACTGTTTGACAGGCTAATCCCACCTGAAGCTTATAATCTCCTGGTATACGATAAACAGTACTACAAGCACCACAAATACCACCACGGCAACCACACCCCCGAATGAACTGAAACCCGGCATACTCCATTGCTTTAAGGATGGTTAGCGTCTCAGGCACGTCATACTTTTGCCCCATAATATAGATGGGTATGGTCTTCGCACCTTCAGGCAGTATAGCTCGATCTCCTGTTGCCATTGTTTTGTCAGATTTCTTCCCAGATTTTTTACTAGACATACTAATCACGTCCTCCAAAAATATAATTAGTTAGGTTACGCGTCTCGTGTTGCGGGTTTTCAACTTTTCTTCATCTCTTTCAACTCGCAACTTTATGCTTAGATTCTTTTTCCTAAATTCCTCAATTCCTAATTTTTTGTTTAAATCAACTTATGTTCCCTTAGTAGTTGAAAAGGAGATATCACGTGCTTTTTAAACCATTTATTTATGCCCGAGAGTTTAAAGGCAAGCCCCATAAGTTCACTAAAATAAAAAATAGGCAGGAGTTCATCCTTGCTCCCTTTCTGCCTGGTATCAACATTTGCCTGACAGAGAGGACAAGCTGTAACGATACAATTCGCACCTGCCTTCTTAGCTGCTACTTTGAGATCTTCAACCAGTTTACATACTATGTCCGTTCGGGTTAAGGCCAAGCTTCCTCCACAGCAATCAATTTTACCTGACCAGTCTAAAGGTTCAGCCCCTATGGCTTCCATTATCTCATCCATCAAAACTGGATTTTCATGCTCCCCAAATTCTGTCACTTTGGGAGGACGCACCAGCAAACAACCATAGTAGGATACAACCTTTAAACCCTTGAGGGAATTTACAACCTTTTCTTTAATAATTTCAAGTCCCACGTCATGATAAATGATATCGAGAATATGCCTCGTTTTAAGCCTGCCTTCATAAGGCATATCCATAATACGTACAATTTCCTGGCGCAGCTTTTCATCCTGGCTCAAATCATAGTTAACTTTCTTGAGCCTTAAAAAACAGGCAGGACAACTCACTGCTATATCCAACCCTTCTTTTTCTGCAATAGCAAGATTTCTTCCAGGAAGAGCCAAAGAAAGTTTCAGGTTGGTGCAGTGACCCGAAGAAGCACCACAACAGTTCCAATCAGGAAGCTCTTGCAACTCAACATCCAGCTCCTTACATACCGAATGAACGGACATATCATATTCTTTAGCAGTTGAATCCAAGGAACAACCTGGATAGTAAGAAAATTTCAATTTTTATCCCCTATGTTTTACTTATATCTTATCATAATTCGTCTATCGTTATACGGTTGCGCTGCTGGTTTCGTTCTTCGTCATACGGTTGCGTGGTTAATTTCATCACATTGGGTTCTCTGGTTTGATACGTAACCGCTACCCGTATACCGTTACGAGCTGCGTAACCTTAAACCGTTTTACGCAACCTAAATCACGCATCCAGTCCCTTACTCCGCCTTACTCCTATCAAATATTCCCTTAACTTCTTCCACTCCTTTAATCTTGTGAGGAAGAATCTTCAGCTTTCCTTTAAGAAACATCCTCATGCCCAGGATCATATCTTTCAAAAACTCTTTTGTTTTCATCTTCAACAACACCAGAAGCGAAATCTCGTGTTGCCTTCCCCAGGATTTAACTAGTAATAAGAAGGTTTTGTGCATGGAAACAATTTCTTTTTCTTTGACCTCTACCCCTTCTTTTAGAGCCATCTCCCGCAAGGTATCCATTACATTTACCAGCTCAATCTCATTGGGACATCTGGTTGCACAGGTTTCACAGGCGGCACATAGCCAGATGGTAGAGCAGGAAAGCACCCTTTCTTTAACTCCCAACTGAACCATCCTCATAATCTGATGGGGATAGTAGTCCATTGCATAGGCTACAGGACATCCTGCAGTACAGGTATAGCACTGATAGCATCGATCCAGATCTGAATGGCTCAATTCCTTCACTTTCTGAGCAAAAACCTGATCACAAACTTCAGAACCACTATCTCCGATATACTCCATTCTTAAACCTC
>WTBG01000314.1 GCA_013139225.1 Deltaproteobacteria bacterium | reverse complement strand
TGTTTCTATTTTATCATTTTTCATTGTTGCTGTTCCATGGGCATTAATATAGTCAACTTTTAAGGGTTCTATTCCCGCATCTTTTATGGCATTTTCCATTGATAGCACTGCGCCACTCCCCTCTGGGTGGGGATCAGCCACACTATAAGCATCCAGTGAGCTTCCATAACCCGACATCTCTGCATAGATCGTTGCTCCTCTTTTAAGGGCATGTTCAAATTCCTCTAAAATTATAACCCCTGCCCCTTCTCCTAACACAAAACCATCTCTATTCCTATCAAAAGGCTTCATAGCCTGTTGAGGTTGCTCATTACGTGACGACATGGTTCCCAAGGAGCAGAATCCCTGTATGGCAAAGGGAAATATCATGGAATCATAACCACCAGTCAAGATAAGATCAGCTTCGCCCCTTTGAATGATTTTGAAAGATTGCCCTATCGCTTGTGAAGACGCTGCACATGCAGAAACAACAGTGTAGCAGGGACCCTTTATACCATAGTGCTGGGCTACTGAAAGAGTTCCCAGACTTACCCTGTTCCAGATAGGAGCGGTTTTACTTTCTTCCTGCCCTTTCATCAACGTTCTCATTTCAGTTTCACTCCCGTAGACGATGCCCTGTGATATAATCGTTTCAGCAGCTGGAACAACGGGGTGAACACCTGCACCAAAGACAACACCTCCTCTTATCCGACGAAGTTCTTTCTCGGGGAGTTTTGTATCTTCTATTGCCAATGCGGCAGCACAATTGGCAAAAAGCACTCTCCTATCATCGGTTACCTCAAGAATCTTAGCTCTATTATTTAATATTCGACGAGGATTAAAGTCTTTTACTTCTGCAGCAATTTTGGTAGGAAACTGAGAGGCATCAAAGAGGGTAATGGGAGTTACTCCGGATTTGCCTGTTTTAAGAGAATGGACAAATTCCTTTTTGCCAATACCTATAGGTGATACAACCCCTATACCTGTAATAACAACCCGTTTTTTCTTGAGAGTGTTTCTCAAATTACTGGCCGTGATGCAACATTACCATCTCTATCAAGGAAACCACCGCTGGCATAAACATAACCCTTCTTGACGAAACCCTTAAGATGATCAGGCACCTGATAATTGCCATACATCAATCTATCAACGCTTGCCACTACTTCTCCATCCACTTCGGCTCTTCCCTCAATGAGAGAACCATTATCACTAATGGCCTGGATTGAAGCTTTAAGAACAAGCTGATCTCCAGGTCTCACATATTTATAAAATTTGACATTATCCATCCTGAGCATGATGGCTACAGAATGATACTGGGTGGAAACAGCAATGGACCAGCCTCCTACTTGAGCCAGCGCTTCAATAATAAGAGGCTCCGGCATGAGAGGAGTGCGATCGTAGTGTTTCACAAAAAAATCTTCTGTGAGAGTGACGTTCTTAATACCAGTACCGCTTTTCCCTGATTCAAAATGGGTAATTTTATCAAATAGATAGAAACGCATGAAAAAATCCTAGCCCAGCAGTATGCATAATTTCATTTTCTGGACAATTATTTAAAAATAGGGTTCGCCTTTATCAGAGACTATACCCGCCCCAGGGTTTTTCTCCCGTCAGGTAGTGGAAATACTCCCTGGTTTCTTCAGGATCTTCAAGGTGTTCAATATCAATGAACTTCAGGCGTCCAGAGTTTACGATGGTCTTTATCTTATCTTTTACCCTGGCCTTAGCATCGAAAGTAACTCCTTCACTATCCATGGCTTTAAAGGTAACCTCAATAATGAGCTGATCCCCTGGCCTGACAAAATCCTTGAATTTGATATTTTTCAGTTCTGATAAAGTTCCTTTCATTTTAAAATCTTTACTTACAAAAACGAGCCAGGAAGCCAACTGGGAAATGGCTTCCAGTTGCAGTACCCCGGGCATCACAGGAAACCTGGGGAAGTGTTCTGCCAGGAAGTCTTCACTCATGGCAATATCCTTGATGCCAATTGCAGACTCACCCTTGTGATATTCTAATATTCGATCAATTAAAAGGAATCTCATTTCCCTAACCTTTCACAAGCTGTGCAGAGGCAATGGCATAAAGAGAAATATGAGAGAGAGAAATAAGAATCTCCTTAACTCCCTTTTTATCCATAAGCCTTTTTACTGCACCATAAGTATTAATTCGCGGCTTCCCATTGGGATCATTAACGACTTCTATGTCAGTCCACTTGATTTCTTTAGCCCATCCCACACCCAGTGCCTTCAGTACACTCTCTTTAGCAGCAAACCTCGCAGCGAAGTGCTGATACTTATTCTTCTTTCTATTACAGTATGTTATCTCCCGTTCTGTGTAAACTCTGGTAAGGAATTGTTCGTGCTGTTCTGCCAGAGACTTAATTCTACTAACTTCTGTAATGTCTATACCTATACCCACAAAATCACCCTGTCTTTTCCTTCTCCTCCAACAGATTCTTACTGATGTTAACAAAGGTTTGCACAGTAAAAAGAGTTGGGATATCATCTGCCCTGAACCCTTCGGTAATCCTTGCTGGGTCTACCTCAGGCATAGATGCTTTAATCTTTTCTATCCCGAGTGGAGTTAAAATTCCATCGACTACCAAATCCTCCTCTTTCAGGTTTTCTCCCTCATCAGACAAGGCATCCGCTTGAATACCACCCCTTGGGATTTTTATGCCGAATTCCTTCTCCAGTCTGAAGACAATATCAAGCAGATCCAGGGATTCAGCACCCAAATCATCAAATAATAGTGCATTAGCTGTCACTTCTTCCTCATCAACCCCCAAGGCTTCCACTACACTTTCTTTAACCTTTTCGAAAATTACTTTTTCATCCATTACATTCACCCCTTTCCCAAACAGATTGTTATCCCTTAAAACCCCCATCAACTCTAATGACCTCACCAGTAATGTAAGAGGAGTCATCCGAGGCGAGGAATGCTACTACTTTCGCTATTTCTTCTGGTTGTCCCAACCTTTTCAAAGCAACAGAATTTAGAATAAAATCTTTGGCTCTTCTAATTACTGTACTGCTCATTTCCGTTTCTATAACTCCTGGGGCTATAGCATTAAC
>WTBG01000147.1 GCA_013139225.1 Deltaproteobacteria bacterium | reverse complement strand
CGAGAGCACATCTTGCTGGCCAGGCAGGTGAGAGTACCATCCATGGTCGTCTTTTTAAACAAGGCTGACATGGTCGATGATAGCGAGCTGATGGAGCTGGTAGAGCTGGAGGTACGGGAACTTTTAAGTAAGTATGATTTCCCAGGGGATGACATTCCCATAATTTCAGGAAGCGCCCTTAAGGCACTGGAATCACAGTCAGAAGATACTAATGCAGAAGAATATAAGTGTCTCACAGAATTACTCGATGCGGTAGACAGTTATATACCGCAACCGGCAAGGGAAGTAGACAAGCCTTTCTTGCTTCCGGTTGAAGATGTGTTTACCATTTCCGGGCGCGGGACGGTAGTAACGGGACGCATAGAGAGAGGGAAGGTCAAGGTAGGTGAAGAAGTAGAGATTGTAGGGATACGGCCGACACAGAAGACGGTATGCACAGGAGTAGAGATGTTTCGAAAGCTTCTGGACGCGGGGGAGGCTGGTGACAATGTTGGAGTACTGCTTAGAGGGATCAAGCGAGATCAAGTGGAGAGAGGGCAGGTATTAGCAAAGCCTGGCTCTATTACTCCCCACACAAAGTTTAAGTCCCAGGTATACATATTGACCAAGGAAGAAGGGGGCAGGCATACACCTTTCTTCAAAGGATACCGCCCTCAATTCTACTTCAGGACTACGGATGTAACAGGCTCGGCAACCCTGCCGGAGGGGGTAGAGATGGTAATGCCCGGAGACAATGTAGAGCTGGTAGCGGAGCTTATTACCCCAATAGCCATGGAGAAGGAATTGCGGTTTGCTATTCGGGAAGGCGGGAGAACAGTAGGTGCAGGTGTGATTTCAGAAGTTTTGGAGTAAAAGAGAAACCTAATTTCTAACTTTAAAGAAGAAATTTCATGAGAGAAATTATAACTCTTGCATGCAGTCAGTGCAAAAGAAGAAATTATACCACAACAAAAAACAAGCGTAATACACCAAAGAAATTAGAGCTCAGTAAATATTGCCGGTTCTGTCACACTCATACTCTCCACAAAGAAACGAAATAGAAAAAACCAGGGTTTCGTCCCACAATTGGTTCCTGGCCCTCTTATAAGCGCATCGGGTCTACGGGACGGGGGAATGGCCTGCGCATTGGAGAGAACAAAGGGTTGCGGGTTTCGCGTTACGGGTTTAATTAATCAACGAAAAACACTTTTAACCCAGGATTAGAATTCAACGGGTTTTTAGGCCAGTAGCTCCAACGGTTAGAGCACCGGACTCCAAATCCGGGTGATGGGGGTTCGAATCCCTCCTGGCCTGCCACTTTTTATCACTCAGTACAAATATATAATCCTTAAGGATAGTCAGTAATGTTTGAAAGAGTAAAGCAATTTTTAAAAGAAGTGAAGATCGAGCTGAAAAAAGTTGTATGGCCAACCAGGAAGGATACGATTGCTTCCACCTCGGTTGTAATAATACTCGTAATTATAATAGCCATCTTTCTGGGGTTAGTTGACTTTGGACTTACAAAAATTATTAGGGTCATCCTAGACTGAAATAGAAGGGGCTTTCATGGAAAAGAACTGGTATGTGATACACACCTACTCTGGCTATGAGAATAAAGTAAAAACAGCTCTAGAGGAACGGGTAAAGCAATTTGGCAAAGAAGAGTACTTTTCAGAAGTAGTTATTCCTACTGAAAATGTAGTGGAAATAGTAAAAGGTGTGAAGAAAACAACTTCCAGGAAATTCTTTCCGGGATACGTGCTGGTTAACATGGTTATGAACAATGAAACGTGGCACATTGTAAAAAATACACCAAAAGTTACTGGCTTCATCGGTGGCACTCAAAAACCTACCCCTATTCCTGAAAAACAGGCGAGGGAGATACTTCACCAAATTAGAGAAGGGAAACTTAAACCCAAGCCAAAAGTATCTTTTTCGAAAGGGGATAGCATCAGTATAACGGATGGGCCCTTCACCAATTTTAACGGATTAGTAGAGGAAGTTAAACCAGAGAAGGGAAGGCTCAAGGTGCTGGTAAGCATTTTTGGGAGATCAACTCCTATTGAGTTAGAATTCCTTCAAGTCAAAAAGAATTAGAACATAAGGAGAACCTCAACTAAAATGGCAAAGAAAGTAATGGCTTTGAAAAAACTCCAGATAATTGCCGGGAAGGCCACACCATCACCTCCCGTAGGACCTGCATTAGGCCAGCATGGAGTAAACATTATGGAGTTTTGTAAGGCCTTCAATGCCAAGACCCAAGGTAAGGGTGATATAATTCTTCCTGTTATAATTACTATCTATGTGGATAGGTCCTTTACTTTTATTGTTAAAACACCCCCTGCCTCGGTGCTGCTAAAGAAAGCCGCTGGCATTATCAAAGGTTCTGGAGAACCGAACAAGGAAAAAGTGGGCAAAGTAACCCCTGAACCGGTTAAAGAAATTGCCCAGACCAAGTTGCCTGACTTAAATGCCATTGACCTAGGCGGTGCCATAAAGATTGTTGAGGGCACCGCCAGGAGTATGGGGATAGAGGTTGTATAAATAGTACTTGACCGAAAACCCCATTTTGTCGGTCTAAAATTCGAGATCCCTGGCCCAGACCTGGTTTGTCCGTTGTCGAGCAACCCACCGAAGAGTCGTACCAGGGCAGGCAGGGCGGGCCGAAGCACGTGCGAAGCTTCCCGAAGGGATCAATCCGAAACAATAATCAAAACACGAATGTACCAATGACAAAAACATCATATTCCCATCGGCTTAGTTTAGGTCATTTGATATTCGGATTTAGCCAGAACATGACTTTTCATTCAGGCACCAAATAGTGGGGCAAAAGCAAGGAGAAAGCACGTTATAAAAGCATAAAGTCTTAGTAAATTCCAGGAATTATAAGATATTAAGGAGATGGCGATGTCTAGCCGACAAGGGAAAAAATATAAACTTGCCCGTGAGAAGGTAGATGCAAATAAATATTATGAACTTGAGGAAGCGCTTAAGCTACTTAAAGAAATCTCTTTTTCTCGATTCGATGAGAGCGTGGATCTGGCAGTGCGTTTAGGGGTTAACCCTAGACATGCCGACCAGATGGTAAGGGGAACCGTCTTGCTTCCCCATGGAACAGGAAAGGAAACCAGGGTTTTGGTCTTTGCAAAAGGAGAAAAAGAGAAAGAAGCAACAAACGCCGGTGCCGATTTTGTTGGAGCTGAAGATATTGTTGAAAAGATCTCTAAAGGATGGTTGGAATTTGATAAAGCAATAGCTACTACTGACATGATGTGCATGGTAGGGAAAATCGGTAAAATCCTGGGGCCAAGAGGTCTGATGCCTAATCCAAAGACAGGAACCGTAACCTTTAACATCTCAGATGCAGTATCCGATCTTAAAAAAGGCAAGATCGAATTTAAAGTCGATAAAGCGGGCATTGTTCACGTAGCAACCGGCAAGGCTTCTTTTGCAGTGGAAAAACTTACAGAAAATATTACTTCTCTAGTAGATACCCTCATAAAACTGAAGCCATCAACCAGTAAGGGAGTCTATTTGAGGGGTATCGTCCTTTCAACTACTATGGGGCCTGGTATAAAGGTAAATCCTGCATTTACCAGACATATAGGCTAGCGAAGCTTCGCGATACTGAATTAGACGATTGTGGATTTCTGATTGCGGAATATAAGAAAAAGATGATGGATGCTTACTGGATACTAGATGCTGGATACTTGATACTGGATTGATAAATTGGTAAAGCTTATTAAAAAAAAGAGTATAGACATCATTCTGCGTTAATCTGTGCATTTACCCCGTGAAATAACAGTGATGTATCCATGAATGGATAAGGAAGGAAAGTTATTTTATTAGAATTAACTCTAAAACCCATTTTTATATTTCACAGGGCGAGTCTGCGTCCTATACTTGAACGAGCAGCTCAACCGAATAACGAGCGACTTTTTTATCTAGAATCCAGTATCACTTTTCATAAGTGTATCTTTAAAAAACTCGACTCAAATGTTTAAGTTTTTGGTCTATAATATACGGCTAGTTGGCCTGAACACGATTTTTCGTTCAGGTAGTAAGTACTCGGCTTAAGCTCTTGGCTTTGGAAAGGAGGACTAAAAAAATTGAATAAAGAAACAAAAGAGCAGATAGTTTCACACATATCAAGCAAGCTCAAACAGGCTACTTTTGCAGTTTTAACAGGCTATCGCGGCTTAACGGTGGAACAGATTACCAGGCTGAGAAATGAACTTCGTGGTGTTTCATCAGACTATCAGGTAGTCAAAAACACCTTGTTTAAAATAGCTTCTAAGGGAACAGAGTTTGAGCAGCTCCACCAACACTTTGCTGGCCCTACTGCAATTTTATTAAGTTCTGATGATCCCATTGCCCCAAGTAAAATACTGGCGAAGTTTCTCAAAGAATACTCTGTGCTGAGTATTAAAGCCGGTTTTCTTCAGGGCAAGGTTTTATCTGTGGAAGAAACAAAAGAGCTTAGCACCCTCCCTGGCAGAAAAGAGTTGCTTGCAAAGCTTGTTTCTCTCTGCATTTCACCTCAGGTGAGGCTCTTAAATGCCCTGAATTTTGTTCCTTTAAAACTGGTCCAGGTGCTTAACGCTATTCAAAAGAATAAGTCAGGCAAGCAAAACTAAACTTGTTGAATGTTAGGAGGATTTAAAAAATGGCTAATATTAGTAGAGAAGACGTATTAAGCTTCATTGAAAACATGACTGTGCTGGAGCTTTCCGATCTGGTAAAAGAGCTGGAAGAGAAATTTGGGGTTTCAGCTGCTGCCATGACTATGGCAGCACCTGCAGCAGCTGGCGAAACCCCAGCAGCTGCCCAAGAAGAGAAGACGGAATTTGACGTCATTCTGCAAGCAACAGGAGAGAAAAAGATTCAGGTCATCAAAGCCGTCCGGGCCCTCACCAGCCTGGGTTTAAAAGAAGCCAAGGATCTGGTAGATGGAGCTCCCAAACCTGTTCGCGAAGGGGTTCCTCAAAAGGATGCGGAAGAGGCCAAACAAAAGCTCGAAGAAGCTGGGGCAACTGTCGAAATCAAATAAGCCACCGTCTTTAGAATCTTTCTGTTTGTAGGCAAAAGGGCTGTCAGGCAACCGATAACCTTAATCCACATAGGGGTTAAAATGAGTTATCACGCAATAAATAGATATCATCTTAGAAAGAACTTTGCCAGAATTAAAAAAGTAATGGAGATGCCGAATCTCCTGGATGTTCAAAAAAAAGCTTATGGAGACTTATTGCAGCAGCAAGTTAAACATGAGGACCGTGGTGATTTTGGTCTTCACGGAGTCTTCAAGAACGTCTTTCCCATAAAGGATTTTTCGGAAAGTGCATCTCTTGAATACGTAAGTTATGGCTTGGGGGAACCCAAGTATGATGAGGAAGAATGCCGACAAAAAGAGATGACTTATGCTGTTCCGCTTAAAGTCCTTTTAAGACTGGTCGTTTGGGATGTGAATGCTGAATCGGGAGCTCGTAGCATCAGAGATGTTAAAGAGCAAGAGGTTTACTTCGGAGAAGTACCCTTAATGACGGACGGTGGGACCTTCATTATCAATGGTACAGAAAGGGTCGTCGTCAGTCAATTGCATAGATCGCCAGGTGTTTTCTTCAACCATGATAAGGGGAAATCGAGCAGTGGGGGAAAACTTCTCTTTTATGCTCGTATTATTCCTAATCGGGGTTCATGGATTGACCTGGAATTTGATGCCAAAGATGTCCTTCATGTGAGGATAGACAGGCGTCGAAAACTTCCGGCTACAGTCTTACTCAAGGCTCTGGGGTATTCCGCAGAAGAACTCCTCAATTATTTCTATGAAACAGAGAAAGTTGTTTTTAAGGATAACAAAATTTTTAAATGCCTGAGAAAGAATATTCAGGTGGGAGACAGAGCATCAGAAGACATCGTTGATATAGAAAGCGGTAAGGTTATAATTGAGAAGGATAAAAGGATTAGGGGGGCAACACTTAAAAAGATAAAAGAAGCCAAGATTCAATTTGTTCCTGTCAGCCCTAGAGATCTAGAGGGCAAATTTGTTTCCCATGACATTGTTGATCCTTCAACAGAAGAAACCTTGCTTACCGCCAATGAGGAGTTAACCAAAGAAAAATTAAAGGTGCTTAAGGAAAGGGGCATCAAAGAATTTGAAATCCTTTTTGTTGATGATTTTACCACTGATTCTTCTTTCCGTAACACATTGGCCCTGGATAAAATCCAGACCCAGGAAGAGGCTGTCGTTGAAATCTATAGACGTCTAAGACCTCACGACCCCCCTACCAAGGAGAGTGCGAATAATTTCTTTGAAAGAATCTTCTTTAATTCCGACTACTACGACCTGGGGAAAGTTGGTCGGTTAAAATTAAATTATAAGCTTGGCTTTGATGTTCCCCTTGATGTTCGTGTGCTTCGCAAAGAGGATATTATGGAGACTGTCAAATATCTTCTAAGGCTAAAGTGCGGAAGGGGAGAAGTAGATGATATTGACCACCTGGGCAATAGAAGAGTTCGAACCGTTGGAGAGTTAATCGAGAATCAGTATCGCATAGGTCTGGTCAGGATGGAAAAGGCCATTAAGGAGCGGATGGGGTTACAGGAAGTTGAAACCTTAATGCCCCACGATCTGGTAAATGCCAAACTGGTCTCAGCAGTAATTAACGAATTTTTTGGCTCCAGTCAATTATCGCAGTTTATGGATCAGACCAACCCGCTATCTGAGATTACCCACAAACGACGACTCAGCGCACTGGGTCCTGGAGGATTGACTCGTGAACGAGCTGGATTTGAAGTAAGAGATGTCCACCCCACTCATTACGGAAGGATCTGTCCCATTGAAACTCCAGAAGGCCCCAACATTGGTCTCATCTCATCCCTTGCTACCTATGCCAGAGTCAACGACTTCAGTTTCATTGAGACTCCTTACCGCAAAGTGCAAAATGGAGTGGTTTCAAACCAAATGGAATATCTTTCCGCCTTAGATGAAAAAGACCATGCCATTGCACAGGCTAATGCCCCTTTGGATAATAGAGGAAGATTTGAAAGAGAGCTTATCTCTGCCCGTAAGGGAGGAGAGTTCGTCATGCTGAAGCCGGAAGAGATTTCCTATATGGACGTCTCCCCCAAACAGTTGGTTAGTATCGCTGCTGCCCTCATCCCCTTTTTGGAAAATGATGACGCTAACAGGGCTTTAATGGGTTCGAATATGCAAAGGCAAGCAGTCTCACTGATGAAAACTGAGAGCCCTTTAGTTGGCACGGGAGTAGAAGAGATTATCGCAAAGGATTCAGGGGTAACAGTCACAGCGCAAAAAGATGGCATCATAGAGAGTGTTGACGCCAACAGAATTGTAGTCAAAGATGAGCAGAGCAACGAATCTGGAAAAGATGTGGGAGTCAGCATACACAACTTAGTAAAATTCAAACGCTCTAATCAAAACACCTGCATTAATCAAAAACCTTTAGTTGAGGTAGGCGACAAAGTAAAAAAAGGCGAAATTGTTGCGGATGGACCTGCCACAGATAAGGGAGAATTAGCTCTGGGGCGCAACCTGCTGGTTGCCTTCCTTCCCTGGGAGGGATATAATTTTGAGGATTCTATTTTGGTTAATGAAAAAATAGTTAAAGACGACTACTTTACTTCTCTTCATATCGAAGAGTTTGAGGTTTTAGCCCGTGACACCAAACTGGGAAAAGAAGAAATCACCCGGGACATACCAGGCTTGGGAGAAGAAGCCCTGAAAGACTTGGATGAATGTGGGATTATCCGCATAGGAGCGGAGGTAAAATCCAATGATATTTTGGCAGGGAAAATTACCCCCAAGGGGGAAACCCAGCTTTCACCTGAAGAAAAGCTTCTTCGTGCAATTTTCGGTGAAAAAGCCCGTGATGTACAAGACACTTCCCTAAGGATTCCTCCTGGTGTTGAGGGAAAAGTTATTAACGTCCGGATCTTCTCCCGCAGAGGAGTTGAAAAAGACGCACGCAGCAAATCTATTGAAAACGAGCAACTATCTAAGATACTGAAGGACCAGGAACTTAAAATAAGAATACTAAAGGAGAACGCGGCAAAAAAGATTGAGAACCTGCTTGTTGGAAAGATTGCAGCTAAAAGATTGACAGACAAAAGAACAAACACCGTCATTCTTGGGAAAAATAAAAAAATTACCGCAGATATGATTTCAAAAATATCATCAAACCGATGGAAAGATATTGTTGTTGAAAGCAAAGGAGTGGGAGAAAAAATCAAGAAGATCAAAGAAGATCTAGACGAACATCTTAAGGAAACAACAGCGATTTCTACAGAGAAGGTAGAAAGGCTTAAAAGTGGTGATGAGCTTCCACCCGGTGTAATCAAGATGGTTAAAGTTGACCTGGCAGTAAAAAGAAGTCTATCAGTGGGTGATAAAATGGCTGGTCGTCACGGGAACAAGGGTGTGCTATCCAGGATACTCCCGGAAGAGGACATGCCCTACCTAGATGGGGGGGTGCCTGTGGATATCGTCCTAAACCCCTTAGGGGTTCCTTCTCGAATGAACGTAGGGCAGATTCTAGAGACCCACCTGGGGTGGGCATCAGTAGGGTTAGGCAATAAGATTAACGAGCTTCTGGAGAAAAACGTCAGCATCCAGACTTTAAGAAATCAAATCAAGGGTGTTTTTAATGAGAAGGCAATAAGCAAAATGATAGATGAGGAGGAGGAGAAGGAGGTAGTAAAACTTGCAAAAACGCTTAGCAAGGGTGTTCGCTTTTCCTCTCCTGTTTTTGATGGCGCATCAGAAGGGCAAATTATGGACTATTTAAAGGAGGTGGGATTGCCTGAAAATGGACAAACCACTCTCTATGACGGAAGAACAGGAGAGGCTTTTGACAACAAAGTTACCGTCGGTATGATTTACATGATGAAGCTTCACCACCTGGTGGACGACAAAATCCATGCCCGCTCTATTGGTACCTATTCTCTGGTAACGCAGCAACCCTTGGGCGGGAAGGCACAATTTGGCGGACAGAGGCTAGGAGAAATGGAGGTCTGGGCATTACAGGCTTATGGAGCAGCACACACACTCCAAGAGTTCTTAACCGTTAAGTCTGATGATGTCCAAGGAAGAACGAAACTCTATGAAAATATCGTTAAAGGAGATTCTTCTTTGGTTCCTGGCTTGCCGGAGTCCTTTAACGTACTGGTAAAAGAATTACAGAGTCTCTGCTTAAACGTAAAATTTATTGAAACTGGAAGCAAAAACTCAGTTTAAGGAGGAGTGCTTTATGGAAGCAAGCTACAGTTTTTTTGATAAACCCAGAAAGTCGCTTGACTTTGATGCCATAAAAATTAGCATTGCTTCACCAGAAGATATTCTTAGTTGGTCACATGGTGAGGTTAAAAAACCAGAAACCATCAACTATCGAACCTTCAAACCGGAAAGAGACGGATTGTTCTGTGCTAAGATCTTTGGGCCTACCAAAGATTATGAATGTAATTGTGGTAAATACAAAAGGCTGAAACATCGGGGAGTTGTCTGTGAGAAATGTGGAGTTGAGGTAATCCCTTCATACGTGCGAAGGGAGAGAATGGGTCATATTGAACTTGCTTGCCCAGTTGCACACATTTGGTTTCTAAGAAGTCTGCCCAGCAGAATCGGAAATCTTCTTGATATAACGCTCAGGGATTTAGAAAAGGTAATTTACTTTGAACAGTACATCGTCATAGACCCTGGCAACACACCTTTAACCAAAGGTGAACTGCTGACAGAAGAGAGATATCTCAAAGCTTTGGTAGAGTATGGGAAAAACTTCAAGGCAGGTATAGGTCCTGAGTCAATACGGGAGATTTTAAAGAAGCTTAACCTGGAGGAAATTTCCCTAACTTTGCGCCAGGAGATGAAAGAAACAGGTTCCGAGGCAAAGAGCCAAAAATTAGCCAAACGATTGAAGGTTGTGGAGGCATTTAGAAACTCTGGGAATCAACCTGAGTGGATGGTTTTGGAAGTCCTGCCGGTTCTCCCACCTGATTTAAGACCTTTGGTTCCCTTAGACGGAGGACGTTTTGCCACTTCCGATCTAAACGACCTCTATAGGAGGGTAATCAACAGGAATAATCGGCTTAAGAGGCTTCAGGAACTCGAGGCCCCGGAGATTATTGTCCGCAATGAGAAAAGGATGCTTCAGGAGGCAGTGGATGTACTGTTTGATAACGGCCGGAGGGGGAAAACTGTTACCGGTCGTAACAAAAGGCCCCTTAAATCATTGAGCGATATGCTCAAAGGAAAGCAGGGAAGGTTTAGACAAAACCTTCTGGGAAAGCGGGTAGACTATTCAGGACGGTCTGTCATTGTAATTGGACCGGCATTGCGTCTCCACCAATGTGGCCTGCCTAAAAAGATGGCGATCGAACTGTTTAAGCCCTTTATCTACAATCGCCTGATAAAGAAGGGTTTTGCAACAACCATTAAAAGCGCCAAGAAGTTGGTGGAAAAGGAAACAGCAGAAGTGTGGGATGCATTAGATGAAGTGGTCGAGGAATATCCTGTTTTACTCAACCGGGCTCCTACCTTGCACCGATTGGGTATTCAGGCCTTTGAACCTGTTTTAATTGAAGGAAAAGCCATCCAGCTTCATCCCCTTGTTTGTGCTGCATTTAATGCTGATTTTGATGGTGATCAAATGGCCGTACATATTCCCATCTCTACAGAAGCACAGATTGAAGCCCGGGTTCTGTTAATGTCAACCAATAGCATCCTATCTCCTGCTAACGGTAAGCCCATCATTGTTCCCACTCAGGATATTGTATTGGGGCTTTATTACCTCACCAGAGAGAAAGAATCCGTCAAAGGAGAAGGCAAAGTTTTCTCAAATCCAGGGGAGGTAAGAGTTGCCCACGATAATGGTGTGCTTGACCTCCATGCAAAAATATTGGTGCGGATGGGAGGTGAATTAATTGAGACCACCACAGGCAGGATTATTTTATTAGAGATACTTCCCGAGGGAATCCCCTTTGAGACGATAAATAAAGTCATGGGGAAAAAAGAATTGGCGGACCTGATTGGCTTTTGTTACAGGCAATGTAAAGATAAAAAGACTATCCTGCTATCGGACCGCTTGAAGGATTTGGGTTATAAATATGCAACCCAGTCAGGACTCTCCATCTCTATCGGTGATATGATCATCCCCTCCAAGAAATCAGAACTGATCGAGACTGCCCACAAGGAAGTGCAGGAAATTGAATCCCACTATAAAGACGGTCTCATTACCGATGGTGAACGGTATAACAAAGTGGTGGATATCTGGGCACAGGTCACAGAAAACGTTGCGCGAGAAATGTTAAGAGGACTTGAAACTGAATCCATAAAAGACAAAGAGGGCAAAGTAAAACAAGTTGCTAGTTTCAATCCCATATATATGATGTCTGACTCTGGTTCCCGTGGTAGTGCTCAGCAGATTCGCCAATTAGCCGGGATGAGAGGACTTATGGCCAAACCTTCAGGAGAAATTATTGAAACTCCTATCACAGCAAATTTCAGAGAAGGACTAAACGTCCTACAGTACTTTATATCTACCCACGGTGCACGTAAAGGTTTGGCTGATACCGCCCTGAAAACTGCAAATTCTGGTTATCTCACTCGCAGATTAGTTGATGTGGCTCACGATTGCATTATCACCGAATATGACTGTGGCACCATGGATGGAATAGCTGTCTCACCCCTAATTGAGGGTGGAGAAATTGTTGAGCCTATCGGTGATCGAATCTTAGGGCGGGTTTGCTTAGAAGATATTGCTGATCCTTTCACTGATGAAGTGCTCGCAAAAGCCAATCAGGAGATCGATGAAGATATTGTTGAGAAAATAGATCAGACAAGGATTGAGCAGGTGAAAATTAGATCTGTCTTAACCTGTCAATCTAAGCGGGGAGTGTGTGCTCTCTGTTATGGCAGGGACCTTGCCCGGGGCAAAATAGCCATTATGGGAGAAGCTGTAGGAGTCATAGCTGCTCAATCAATAGGAGAGCCCGGAACCCAGTTAACCATGAGAACATTCCATATCGGAGGAACAGCCAGCAGAAGAGCCGAACAAACGACTTTAGAAGTCAAACATGAAGGGCGGGTAAAATTCACAAAACTCAACCTTGCAACAGCTATGGATGGAGATCTGATAGTTATGAACCGTAACGGCGAGATTGCCATTATAGACGACAGTGGAAGAGAAAGAGAACGATACACCATTATCTATGGGGCTCGCTTAAAGGTAAAAGAAGGAGATTTTGTAAAAAGTGGTGTGCGGATTGCTGAATGGGATCCTTTTTACACACCTATTCTGACTGAGGTTTCAGGAATAATAAAATTTGGTGATATTATGGAGGGTAAAACCATGCAGGAAAAACTGGATGAGGTAACCGGTTTTTCCAGCAAGGTAATTATGGGTTTTAAGGATCATGATCGTCGTCCCAGAGTTTCCATTAAGGATAGGAACGGCAAGACCTTCAAACTTCCCGATTCAGAAACATATGCCAGATATTTTATGCCTATAGGTGCAAATATCGTGGTTGCGGAAGGGGATGAGGTTCAAGCAGGTGATGTTATTGCTAAGATCCCTCGCGAAACTACCAAAACCAAGGACATT
>WTBG01000282.1 GCA_013139225.1 Deltaproteobacteria bacterium | reverse complement strand
AAAAAAACCAAATTATTAATCTGACAAGATATTTATTTTAGGATATAGATTTTGGCTGATTAAAAATCAATGTACATGACAAAACAAAGCGGTATCTCGAAAAACAGTAAGCAAGCTTGACAAATGGCGCAAAATTATTTATCTATATAGGGAAAAGGAGGAGCAAAATGTCAAAAGATATTCTACCGGAAATGGTAGCCAAAGAACCTTGGATGACAGAAGAACTGCAAGATAAGTTGAAGAAGATGTTTCCTGATGGGAAGATTACCTGTGTCCAGGCACATCGTTTTGCTCACGATCAATCCATTGAGCTTGGGAACATGAAACTGCTGCTTGATGCATGCGGCATTAGGTTAAAGGAATGTCAATTAGGCTGCTTCTAATCACACACAAGGAGAATAAAAAGTGAGTTTGCGAGAAGAACTGGGAAAAGCAATATTAAACAAGATAAAAAAGGGGGTTGATCCTCTTGAAGGGTTTTTTACCACTGAAGAGACCCAGGGTGCTATTTTAGCAGTACTGGTTTCCGGAAGGCACCTTCTACTTGAAGGCCCTCCTGGTATAGGTAAAACCACGGTAGCTAAGATCATCGCTAAGCTGCTTCCCTCCACGAAAGTAGTTAAGGGATGCCGTTATGTGTGCTCTCCTGAAAATCCCACCTGCCCTGATTGCCTGGGAAAATCCAAGCTTAAATCAAAGACTATTCCCGGGGAAGAACGGTTTATCCGCATTCAGGGCTCACCCGAGATGATGCCTGAGGACCTGATAGGAGACCTTGATCCAGTACTGGCAATGCGGTTAGGAATTCAGGACACTCGTGCCTTCAATCCTGGAAAGATTCAGAAGGCACATCGCAAAATCATGTTCATCGACGAATTGAATCGTGTTCCCCAAAGGACACAAAATACCCTTTTACAGGTTCTAGAAGAGGGAACCGTCACCATTTCTGGTTTCGACATTGAAGTACAGGTAGATACTCTGGTGGTAGCAACAGAAAACCCGGAGGAATATGCCGGTGCCGAGAGGATATCAGAGAACTTAGGAGATCGCTTCGAGAGGTTAGCTATTGACTATCCCACCGTCGAACAGGAGATTGAGATTTTAAAAATCTATGGTAAAAAGATCAAACCGGTTGAAGTACCAGATAAGATAACTAAAAAAATCGTCAACATCTCTCAGCATTCTAGGTCTCTCAAGGAACTGGATCGCCCCCCAAGCGTAAGAAGTTCCCTATCTATTTATGAGCAGGCTCAAGCTCTTGCAAAACTAAGAGGAAGATCAAGTGTTAAGCCCAAGGATGTAGAGGAAGTGACAAGAACTATTCTTAAAGGAAGGATTTCTGTTTCTGGAGAAAGCAAATACTATGACGAGCCCGAACAACTGATTGAAAAAATCATTGAGGAATCAGAAGGTGGATAAATATGAGTATAACCCTTGATGATATTCGCCATATTTTACTGAACCGGGGTGATGTTTCCATTCTCCACAAAATCCTTAAAAAAACATTCAAAAGCCCTCCTCTTGCAGAAATAAATACTTCTCCAACTGCACTACTTAAACGCTCAAATCCCCAACTGGCTGAAGCGGTTGAAGGCTGGATGTCTGGGAGAATACCACCAAAAAGAAGTAAGCCTAAAATTAAGATTCACATAAGGCCTGTTATCCCTTACGGGCGCAATGTAAGTGAATTTATAGAAAGCTCTATTACTCAACTCAAACCGGATGTGGTTGCCCTTGACACTCCTCCTGTAACCGGTCTGGGATCTGGCAACTTCTACGCCTTCAGTTTTCACAACATGCTGGGGTTGCCCATGTCAGTAAAAACTCTTTCATCCGAGGGAGCGCTTCTTAATAAGGGCAACTTCTTCTCAGGAAGTCTGCTCGAAACGACCATCATCAAATGCTACCTCGAACACATTCCTCTGGTTCCCATTGGAGTACCGGCCCGCAAGGCACCTTCACGGACAGAACACATTTTTCATCAGTTTCTTGAAAAAATATATGAAGACTTTGATCAATCTTTAGGCAAACGACACACGGATCAGGATATTCAAGAGCAAGCTTTTAAACTCATTACTCATATTTGGAATGCTTCCCCTGCAGTAAAAGAAGAAAGAGAATATCTGATCGATGAGTGCTGTTATCTCGCCAGTAGAATAACAGAACTCCGTACACTAGTGAAGAAGGGAAGTTGTATTCTTATATTCATAGATATGAAACACCTTAGTGACATTGAACCTTTACTCAAAACATTAAACAAAGGCAACCACTTGTGGGAGGAATTTTACCAGCCTCCCTTAAGAATAGGAATACATTCACACTACCAAGCCTCTGAAGAAAAGATTGACCATCTATGGGAATATGCAAAGGCAAAAGGACCCTCAAGCACACTTATCCAGAAATTATTTCAAAAGAACTTTAAGAAGTGGGCAACAAAGATCACACAGGAAACGTTAACCCCATCATCTGCCGACCAACTTATTACTCACATCCTGGATATCACTCGAAATCATCCTGAGATTGAGCGTGGAGCCAGCGTAAGAGGATCTCTTGCCCTTAGAGAAGTTGCTCAAGGCTACGCCTGCCTGGGGACTGGTTATAACCGATCAGCTCTTTACCAAGCATCACTTACAACTCTGCCACATAGAATCCAGATGAAGCCTGGCAGCGAAAGGGAACCTTTAAACATCATCAAAGAAATCAGCAAAGAGGCTCTCTATGAACTAAGCTATCACCCTGAAGAAAAGCGGACAAAGAAATCAAAGCCTTCACCGCTAACCAGAGATAATTTAAAACAGGCTTTGGAGGGATTAACCGATGCTGTACTTAAACATGATATAGCAGAACAAAAATCATTTTCCAGCCAAGACTGGTCTCTCGCTAAAGAAATGATGAATCATCCTCTGGTGCAGGAGGCTCTCAGCAATGCGAACTATCCAACTGAAAGTCAAGAGGCACTTAGTAAGTTATTGGAGGAACTTGAAGAAAGAGAGTTTTTGCAACACTCTACTCCCGATAGCTATGCTTTAACCGAGAAGGGTAAAAAGGATTTAATTGAAAGGTTTAAACAAAGGCTAGAACGGGGAGAGATAAACCCTGATCAACTAAAAGAAATATTGAACCAGATCAAGGGTCTCCCCACTTCCTCTTCTGGTATTTCTATGAAGCTTCCCAAGGAGAAGATGTCTCAGTTTCTTGCTGAATTGATGGACGCACAACATCAAGGCAGATCATCGAAAACATCACTGGAAGATATTTACGTTCACTACACCTTAGGAGAAAAGAAAGGAGTTAAAACCGATCCAGAAAAGCTTGACTACCAGAAGCTCCAAATCATGATCCATCAATTAGAAGAAAAAGGTTTACTAAAGGTGAGCGGATCGCAGATGAAGCATTACACACTGACTTCCAGAGCACTCTCACGGTTATTAGAGGAACTGATTCCTAAAAGCTCCAGCAGCTCTCTTACAAAACATGCCTTCAAAAAGGAACATGAAATCGAGAAGGCGGAGGTAAGACGCTATAAGAAAGGGGATGTTTATAGAGACATCTCCATCCGCCACACCTTAAAAGAAATGATCAAACATGGGAAAACATTAAAGGATATAGGACAGAAAGAATTCAGGTCATTTGAGAAAAAGCCTATTGCTCAACTAGACATAGTTTTATGTGTTGATGTCAGTGCGTCGATGAAAGAACAATCCAAATTACGATATGCCAAGCTCGCCCTTGCAGGCTTGGCAAAGGCAGCGTTGGATAAACAGG
Organism: Deltaproteobacteria bacterium; assembly: GCA_013139225.1. GTDB lineage: Bacteria > Desulfobacterota > WTBG01 > WTBG01 > WTBG01 > WTBG01. The sequence goes on along the minus strand of WTBG01000282.1, from coordinate 3,298 downwards.
ATAGGGTAGGCATTGTTGCCTTCAGCAATGTAGGAAATGTAATTGCACCACTGACTGACGATTATCGAGCTATCATGAATTCAGTCATAAGACTTAGGGCTGATCAGTACACGAACATCGGGAATGGGCTTCTTCGTGCCCGCAACATGCTGCTTCGTGATAAAGGCGGTAATAAAAAGCATATTATCCTCATAAGTGATGGGCAACCTAATGCAGCTCTTTCTGCTGATGCAGAGAGGGAGAATTTATCAGAACAAGAAGTAGAATTTAGCAAAGGCCATTCTACACCAGGTGGTTGGATTAAGCAAGATCAGCTTGTCAAAACATCTAAAGGGGATGACTGGAAAACTAAAGAACAACTGGGAACAAAACATGCCATTATTGAAGCTCGTAAGACAAAAGATAATGATATTAAAATATCAGTCCTCCTCATTACTCACCAGGATGAGCTTGGTGAATGGATAGCCCGTAAGATCGCCCAAATTGGAAGAGGAAAATTCTATAGAGTCAAAACAATAGAAAACATGCCTATCGATGCCCTTCAAATGTTTCAGTAGTTTCTTTATCCACTTATTCCCCTCCTCAAATGCTTTATCGCTTACCAACTTCATATCCTCTTATCATTATGATCCCTACTAAACAAAAATACAGGAAGGATTATTTATTGCTTGACAAAGTTCAACTGAAATATATTTAATAGTAATGGTTCAGTATTCAGCAATCAGCTGCCAGGTTACAAACAAATTATCCCCTTGTTTTCTATGGTGCAATTCACGTTTCTATGATCATAAAAAAGTAAAGCACCACATTAATCTCAAACGGAAATAGAACACATTGGAAAGAACAAAATATTCATACCTACCTATTGTAGCTTTGATCCTGATTTATATTCTTCTCGGGTTTTTTCTTTTCTCTTATGAAAACTATCCTATTGATGATGACTGGTCTTATATAAAGGCAGCCGAAACTTTTCACCATACAGGTGAGATGCAATTTACTCCCTGGACAGCCATGAGCCTCGTCTCCCAGATATGGTGGGGTACATGTTTCACTAAGCTCTTCGGTTATTCCATTGAGGTGCTTCGGTTGTCCACACTGGTCATTTCTCTCCTGGGACTTATCTTTATCTATTTGTTACTGTTAGAGCTAAAACACAACTGGCAAACGAGTTTTTTAGTTGTACTTTTGATTTTATTTAATCCCTTTTCTTTTCCTCTCAATTTTACCTTTTTCACTGATCACTTTTTCATCTCTCTCCTTTTTATATCCACTTATTTCTACTACAAGGCATTCAAAGATAAAAAAGATATTTATTTATTAATTGCTTCCATGGTAGTTTCCTTTTCTATTCTGGTAAGGCAAAACGGCCTCCTGATACCTCTATCAGTCTTTATTTACATTCTTCTTAGTGAACGATCTTTAAAAGCCATCCTAAAAAAGAGTCTCATCACTCTACTCATACCAATCGCAACGTTTATTATCTTCACCTACTGGTTAACCGCAATCCATGGACCCACTGCTGAATATATTAAACAGACAGCCAAACTACTTGAAAATCTAAGAAAACCTTATCTCTTTTTAATCAAAATAGTCTGGAGACCATTTCTTATCCTCGAATTCATGGGTTTTTGTCTTCTCCCCTTAAGTTTCAGCCTCCTTCCTAAGGTAAAGGAACTTTTTAACCGCAAACACTATTTTCTCTTGCTCTTATTCTGCCTCGCTGGAGCCATATTTTATATCTTATTCGAACATATCGGTCTTTATCCTACGGTTGACCTTTGGCTTAACGGGTTTCGCTTTGCCTACATCTCAGAATATGGCTATAGAGATTCACTCAACATACTTTTTTTCTTTTATAGAATATTAGATTTTCTTTCCGTAACATCTATCGTTTATCTCATCTACCTGCTAATCAAATACAGAAAAACGATCTCGGAGAAATTCTCCCTTTCTTCTCCATCCTTTCTAATACTACTTATAGGAATTTCCCAGTTTCTTTTCCTTCTCACCACTCATTACAAGTTCAGCCGTTATTATTTAATACTCATCCCTTTCTTCATCTTTGCCATTCTGGAAATTAACAGACACATAAGAATAAATAAAAGCATCTTTATACCTCTTCTTGCAATCTACGCACTATTTTCATTTGCCGCAACCCAAGACGTCATGAGCTGGAATCAACTCAAGTGGCAGGTTACTCAACAACTTTTAGATAGGGGTATTTCTCCACGAAGAATCACTGCAGGTTTTGCCTGGGATGCCTGGCACTGCTGCCAATATTCCATAGACCATCCTTATGAGATAGCTCCTCAGAAAGGAGACATTCCGTGGTGGATTGAAAACTTGACACCTGTTATTGATCCTCAATACCTAATTTCCAACTCACCTATTCCTACAGGCTTTGAATTTTTCACTTATTTCGATACAGATAGATATAACATCATCGACTCATTTGACTACTTCAGCCTTTTTTACTTAAGGAATATGAAAATCTATGTATTGAAAAGAGAACATCACACAAATAAGCATGCAGAAGGATTTCTCTCCTATGATTTCCTTAAAAACCTTAAGGGTTACCGTTTAAAAAGTAGTAAAAATATTTCTGAAATTAAGCAGATTTCCGTTGATATCGATGGGATAAAAAAATCAGCATGGCTGCAACATTCACCCTCATGTGTATCCTTTAGAGTGCAACTTCCCCATGGCAGATGCAGATTGAAGGCGGCACTGGGCATGATGCCTTCCTGCTGGGATAAACCAGGGGATGGTGTTTTATGTAAGATATTACTTGATGATATCCTTTTAGAAAATCTCTTCCACATAACTGGTTCAATTGGAATTGCTCAGAGAAGGCAATTTTTTAAACCCAAGACCTACTTTTTTGAACCTCGCACCTATTTTATTCAATTCATTGACCCCCAAAATAATTCTGCCGAAAGGAAGTGGCATGAAATTTCCCTCGATCTTTCAACATTTGCAGGAAAAGTCGTAGACATCACGTTTGAGGTAAGCAGTGGCTTTAAAGATGATGAACGAAATGATGAAGCCCTCTGGGCTCACCCAATTATTGAGAGTTATTGACCTTCCTATCTAGTCCAAAAGATGCTTAAGGCTTTCGATAGAACGATACTGATAAACCCTGGTAATAAAGAGATATATAACCGTGAGAATGTTGGATGTTAGCATGTAACTGACAACCAAGGCAGTGATAGCACGCTCAGGTTTTTGCTGCCAGCGATTAGCTAACCTATAGGCACCCGCTTCTATTCCTCTCACAACCAGGGGAAGAACTGCCGGA
>WTBG01000049.1 GCA_013139225.1 Deltaproteobacteria bacterium | reverse complement strand
TGAAATTATTAACAATACTGATACTGGATTCCCGCTGGAGTTTATCCCGTACTTGATACGGGGCGGGAATGACACGTTTTTCAATCGGTTCCATCCTTGCCAGTCATCCCTGCGAAAGCAGGGATCCAGGAATTAATAGACAACTTGGGCATTGTAGATAAGCAAATTATAAAAATCAATTAATTGCCAATACATAAGATGATATTTATCTCAAGCACACTGATAATGATCTAGCCTCGGTTGTGAGGCTTTTGGAGAAAAAAGCCCACACAAATACAAAAAGAGGTCAACCAAAATTGGCTAACCTCTTAATTTTACTGGCGTCCCCAAGGGGATTCGAACCCCTGCTGCCGGCGTGAAAGGCCGGTGTCCTAGGCCTGGCTAGACGATGGGGACGTTACAAGCAAAAGAATTTTACATGTTACCACATTCCAAAACTATTGGCAAGAATTATGTCTAAATAAATCAAGCCGCAGAATCTCGCAGAGAATTATCAGAAAGTACATTCCAGAGTTAAAATATCTTTTCCTATCCCACAGGTTTCAGGTAGAGTGCACTCAGAGGTGGGAGGTTTAGGAGACCAGAATGACTATACTGTGAGAATGGAACAGGTTCAGCTTTAATCCCCCCACTGTTGCCAAGGTTACTTCCTCCATAGAAAGTTGAATCACTGTTTAAGATCTCCTGATAAAATTTATTATCAGGAACACCAACACGGTAGCCTTGACGGGGAACTGGGGTAAAATTAAACACACAGACTAAATGGTTGTGAGAATGTTTACCACGTCGAATGAATGAAACCACACTGTTTTCACAATCGTGAAAATCGATCCACTCAAATCCTGAGGAATTGTGATCAACCTCCCACAAAGCGGACTCCTCTTTATAAATTTTTTGGATGTCTTTAACATACTTTTGAAGATTTCTGTGGGGTTCATTTTCTAATAGATTCCAATCTAGACCCTGGTCATGATTCCATTCCCACCATTGTCCGAATTCTCCTCCCATAAAGATATGCTTTTTCCCAGGTTGAGCAAACATGTAGCCATAAAGAGCTCTTAAATTGGCAAATTTCTGCCACTCATCTCCCGGCATCTTATTTAACAAGGACCTCTTACCATACACGACTTCATCGTGAGAGAGAGATAAGATAAAATTCTCATTAAAGGCATAAAGCATTGCAAAGGTCAGCAAATCGTGTTTGTATTTTCTGTAAACAGGATCTGAGGAGAAATACTCTAGCATATCGTGCATCCACCCCATATTCCATTTAAAGTCAAAGCCCAAACCTCCCAAATAGGTAGGTTTCGACACCCCTGGCCAAGCAGTTGACTCTTCTGCTATCATCATGGTTCCTGGATAGCGAATATGAGTAATTACATTCAGCTCCTTTAAAAAATGGATTGCCTCCAGATTTTCTCTCCCCCCATATTTATTGAAAATCCATTCTCCTTCTTTACGATTGTAATCAAGATACAACATGGAAGCTACTGCATCAACCCGTATGCCATCTATATGGTATTTCTCCAACCAGAACAAGGCATTGGAAATCAAAAAACTCCTAATCTCATCTCTACCATAATTGAACACCAACGTTCCCCATTCTTTGTGTTCTCCCTGTCTGGGATCCATGTGTTCATAGAGACAGGTTCCGTCAAAATTGCTCAGGCTGAAATCATCCTTAGGGAAATGGGATGGGACCCAGTCAATGATAACCCCGATTCCATTTTGATGGCAGTAATCAACAAAATACATAAAATCATCAGGTGATCCATACCGGCTGGTAGGAGCAAAATAACCGGTTACCTGATAACCCCATGATGCATCCAAAGGATGCTCAGCTACAGGCATTAATTCTATATGGGTAAATCCCATCTGTTTGACATACTCTACCAATTTAACCGCCAGTTCACGATAGGTAAGCCACCTATTGTCTTCTTCCGGTACTCTCATCCAAGAACCCAAATGTACCTCGTAAATGGATATGGGATGGTCTAAAGGTACCCACTTTGAGCGATAATCAAGCCACTCCTGATCATGCCACTTATAATCATCAATATCCCAGACTACAGAGGCTGTTCTTGGGCGTATTTCCATGGCAAATGCAAAGGGATCAGTTTTTAGAACCCGTTGACCAAAGTAGGCAAGAACCTCGTATTTATAAATAGTTCCTACAGTAATTCCCGGGATGAAAATTTCCCAAATACCTGATGATCCCATTCGTCTCATGGGGTGGGCACGGTGGTCCCATCCGTTAAAGTCACCGACTAAACTTACCTGCTTGGCGTTAGGTGCCCAGAGGACAAATGAAAATCCCTCAACATCTCCAAACTGTTTGCGATGAGCTCCTAATCTTTGGTAAGCTTGATGATAAGTCTCTTCTCTGGCATCACTCAAGTAAAAATCACTCACGGTTGGCAGATAACGATAAGGGTCTTCCTGAAAACAAACTTCATGGTTTTTTTGAATCTCTAATTGATAAGAGGGAAAATCTGGGTAATCTTTCAAGATTGTCTCAAACAAACCATCTGAATGTATCTTTGTCATAGGAAATTTTGTTGTAGCCCCGGAATCCAATATAACAGAAGTTGTTGTAGCCCCCGGCACGAAAGTGCGGATAACTATAGAATCCTTACCATCCAGTTTAACTTTATGATTTCCAAGTACTGAATGTGGAGATGGGTGTTCTCCTTTTATAATTAAGTCAATTTCTTCTGGTCTTAGAAGCGTATTCATGGTCAAAATATAAGTTTACTCCTCTTCAATAAATATTTCTTCTTGCTCAAAAAAAACTCCTTCTTCCTCTTCTTCTACCAATTCTTCTTCTTGATCTATTATGCCCTCCTCCCCTGGTAATATCTCCTCACTCTCTTCCATTTCTTCTTCATCTTCGTGTGCCCATTCCTCATCATCTATCTCAGCACCCTCTGATTCTTCCTCAGGGGCAACCCTATCATCTTCACTTCCTGCTACCTCTTCTCCCACTTCGTCATCGGATTCTTCCTTTTTTATAGCTGTATCTTCTTTATCTGCTGGGGCTGTTTCCTCTTCATCTGCTAAGGCTGTTTCCTCCTCTTCCAAGTTTTCCTCTTCGTCAAGAGGTGTTACAACGTCTTCCTTTTCAGAACTATCCTTTACCTCATCAGTTAGAACCTCTTTTTTCTTTTTAGCCCTTATTACAGCTTTAGGAACAGTCGTTTTTATTTCAGTTCTATCACGTGGAGAGGCAATCTTTTTTTCTTGAATAGTTTTTTCTTTTTGTAAAAAAACATCTTTTCCCTCTATGGCTTTGGCAGGTATTTTATCTTCAATAACAGGTTCTTCTGGTGGCAGAAATACAGATGTAGTATTTCGCCTGATTTTTATTTTTTTCTCTTTTGGCAAATTAGGAAATTTAGCTTTGATTTTTTTCTTTTCTACTTCAATGTACCTGATGGTTAATGTCGTTACTGCAAGAAAAGAACATATTCCTAATAATACCAATATTCTCTTATCCATTTACTCTCTCTTCTCAACATGCAAATCATGACCCGTAACAGGATTCATACATCTACCGTTTCATCTTCTAAAATTACAATTGCTGTGGCCCTTTATATTTCAGGATAAACCCAGCTTAAGCAAAGTTATTTTTATTATATCAGTTAAATAAACAAAAAAGAAGATTAATTTTATGGAGAGTGATAAGTTAAGAGTTGTAATCAGGATTTGTTATTTCTCCTTGTTCCTGAAGTTCCTTCCTGAGTCTTTTGACCTCTCTTTTTAGAGAAAACCTTTCTGCTAAATCTAAAAGGCTCCCCAGCACAATGCCAACCAGGAACGGAATCAAAATTAAGAGAGAGATTGGAATAGGCCTGAGTAAAAAACCAAAAAAGTTGAGTTGAATTGACTGGGAATTTGACAAAGAAAATGTTACAAAAAACAAGATGATAAGAGCAAAAAAAACAGTATTTAAAAAATTCTTCATGATAGCACACCTCCTATTCTAAAATCAGAGCAGTTAAGTTTTATATTGTAAAATATTTTCAGTATTGTAAAGTTTTTTTTACAGGAATTTTTATTGCTTCCTTCTATTAGCCAAGGCAAATTAACTTGACAGAATCAGGTGATAGCTATTATTATGAGCGTACTTTTTTTATGGCCTAATATGAGAAGAATTCATGCAAGATTTAATCATTGAAAGATTTA
>WTBG01000133.1 GCA_013139225.1 Deltaproteobacteria bacterium | reverse complement strand
TCATTTAAACCAATTATCAAGGATGATAACATGGCTTCCCACAGACAAGAAACAGACATTTCACCAGACATTGTCCCCTTTTTCTTAAATAGAGAAGACTACGTTGGATTCTTCCTGAAAACCAGTCCCAAGGAACACAATTTCACAACCTTCATCCTCAAAAGAAAAGACTTTAATTCACAAGCTGAATTTATGAAAAACCTGGCCATCATCTACGATTCGTTCGACAAATAAATTTTTCTTTCACCTGCTTTTTATCATACATCTCATATCCCACACTCACATATCTCAATCCCTAAATCCCCCAATTCCTAAATTACTACCCTCTAATTCCTGAATTCTCACCCCCCAAATCCTTAACATCAACCTTGCATAAAGTTCCCTAAAGTCTAATCCCATATTATAATTGCTCATTTCTCTTGCATTGTATCAATAATTGGAATAGAATTTTCCATTTCATTCCAGGAAAATTTGGCTTAACATAACGTAAAACATATGAGAAATATTATTATTAGAGGGGCTAAAGAGCACAACTTAAAAAGTATCGACCTCGAAATCCCTCGAGACAAATTGGTCGTTATTACCGGTCTAAGTGGTTCTGGAAAATCCTCCCTGGCTTTTGATACCATTTACGCAGAGGGGCAAAGAAGATATGTTGAATCTCTCTCGGCTTATGCCCGACAATTCCTGGAACAGATGGACAAACCTGATGTAGAATCAATCGAAGGACTCTCCCCTGCTATCGCTATTGAACAACGCAGCCTTAGTAAAAACCCCCGATCTACCGTGGGCACCGTAACTGAAATTTATGATTATCTGAGGGTTTTATTTGCCCGCATCGGGAAACCATACTGTTATAAATGTGGTAAAGAAATTAGCTCGCAGACCATTCAGCAAATGGTCGATCAGCTCATGGAATTGACCAAGGGGTCTAAGATCATCCTGTTTTCACCACTCATACAAGGTAGAAAAGGTGAACACCGCAAGGAGTTGAACCAGCTTCGAAAGGACGGGTTTGTCAGGGTAAAGGTTGACGGTGCCATAAAGGATTTAAGCGAAGACATACAATTAAGCAAAAACAAGAAACACACCATTGATGCAATGATAGACCGCCTTATTATTAAAAAGAAGGTGGAGAAACGTCTGGCTGACTCCTTGGAAACAGCCCTTAATCTTTCCGGTGGTATAGTCAAGATTGAGCTCAATGGTAAAAAAGAGATATTATATAGTGAAAAATGTGCCTGTGTTGATTGTGGCATAAGCTATCCTGAAATCTCTCCCCGTATGTTTTCTTTCAATAACCCCTATGGAGCCTGCCCTTCCTGTGGGGGACTTGGTTCAAAGATGTACTTCGATCCCGACCTTGTTATCCCCAATCGTAACCTGTCAATCAGAGAAGGGGCTATTCTTCCCTGGGCTAAAAGAAAGTCTATCTATTACCACCAGATGCTAGATGCCCTGTCCCGCCATTATCAATTTGATATTTATACTCCTTTTAAGGATCTTTCAACTAACCTCCAACAGATACTTCTCTATGGTTCAGGTGAGGAAAAAATTGATTTTTATTATGATGATGGATCTCGACGATTTTCTCACCAAAGAGGATTTATTGGGGTCATCCCTAACCTCGAGCGACGTTTCAAGGAAACAGATTCTCCGGCAATTCACCAAGAGATAGAACTCTATATGAATACCAGCACATGTCCCGACTGTTCAGGTTCCAGGCTAAGGACAGAAAGCCTTTTTATAAAAATTGGCAATAAATCCATCCATGAGATTACAAAGTTGTCCCTCAAAGAAGCACATTCTTTCTTTTCCCATCTGAAACTCAATAAACGTGACAAAATAATTGCTCAGCTCATCCTCAAAGAAATCATTGAAAGGCTAAAATTCCTAACACATGTAGGCGTTGATTATCTTACACTGGATCGCGCATCAACTACACTCTCAGGAGGAGAAGGGCAGCGCATCAGGCTCGCTACCCAGATAGGCTCCAGTCTGGTTGGTGTTCTCTACATCCTGGATGAACCCAGTGTTGGACTTCACCAAAGAGATAATATCAGATTGCTTGATACTTTAAAAAAACTGAGAGACCTTGGCAATACAGTATTAGTGGTGGAACATGATGAACAGACCATTTTATCTTCTGATTATGTGATTGACATGGGTCCTGGAGCTGGTATGGCAGGAGGGGAAGTTGTTTGCAGTGGAACTCCCGAAAAGATCTTAAAACACAATGATTCTTTAACTGGCAAATATCTTTCCCATCGATTAGAGATTCCTGTACCCCACAAACGACGAAAACCGGGTTCCCGCTTTCTAACTATAAAAGGTGCATCAGAAAATAACCTGAAAAAGATTAACATAATGTTGCCAATAGGGCTCTTAACTTGTGTTACAGGAGTATCTGGCTCTGGGAAAAGCACATTGATTATCAATACTCTCTACCCTGCCTTAGCTCAGAGACTATACCGCTCAAAAGAGAGAGCAGGCAAAGTAGAAGAAATCGAAGGATTAGAGTTTATCGATAAAGTCATTGACATTGATCAAGCACCCATAGGGAGAACCCCCCGTTCTAACCCTGCAACCTATACGGGCACTTTTACCTATATTAGAGACCTTTTTGCTCGTTTGCCTGAATCAAGAGCAAGGGGATATAAACCAGGCAGGTATAGTTTTAATGTCAAAGGGGGGAGATGTGAAGCCTGCAGTGGTGATGGAATAATTAAAATTGAAATGCATTTCCTTCCTGATGTCCATGTCACCTGCGAAGTATGCAAAGGTAAAAGATATAATCGAGAAACTTTAGAAATTCAATACAAAGGAAAGAACATTGCTGATGTACTGGATATGACCGTTAATCAGGCTTTCACCTTTCTGGAGAATATACCACTCATTAAAACAAAACTACAAACACTGATCGATGTAGGACTGGGATATATCAGGCTAGGACAGTCTGCTACTACCCTCTCTGGGGGAGAAGCTCAAAGAATCAAACTGTCAAGAGAGCTGAGCAAAAGAAGTACCGGCAGAACTCTTTATATTCTTGACGAACCGACTACCGGGCTTCACTTCGCTGATATTCACAAACTATTAGAGGTGCTTAACAGGCTTACTGATATGGGAAATACTGTAGTTGTAATCGAACACAACATGGAGGTAATCAAAACGGCAGATTACATCATAGACCTGGGTCCTGAAGGTGGAGATAAGGGAGGTAAAGTAGTTGCCCTGGGTACACCGGAAAAAGTGGCAGAGAACAAACACTCCTATACAGGTCAGTACTTAAAAAAGGTATTAAGGACCAGGCTAAAAACAACTTAATCAGATAACCAACCAGGGTTGAGGAAGAAAAATCTTCTCATAAAAGTTGAAGGCATATCGATCTGTCATACCTGCTATAAAATCACATACACGTCTTTCTAAAGGTTCGTTGGCATCGGACATTCCTGATTCCTTTAAGAATTCCTCTTCGTGTTCCAGAAAATGGTTGTAAAGCTCTTTCAATATTTTTGAAGCTTTAATAAAATTGGAATAAACTACTTCTCCAAAATATACTTCCTTATAAAGAAACTCACGCAGTTTCACTGTTGCCTCCATAAAGGTTTCACTAAGAGAAATTTCCATATTATCCACTTTCTTCGAAACTTTAATTACATCTTTAACCATAGCATCTATCCTGCGGGAATGAGAATCCCCCAGGATTTTAACGCAATCCTGGGGAAGATCTCGATATGAAATTACCCCTGCCCTTATGGCATCATCAATGTCATGATTCACATAAGCAATAATATCTGCAATCCTCACAATCTGTCCCTCTAAAGTATCTGCCATAGATTGAGGATCACTTATGATAATATCTCCCTCCCCTTTTGAATGTTTAAGAATTCCGTCACGAACTTCATGAGTCAAATTAAGCCCCTTTCCATCTTTTTCCAAAACATCTACCACTCTCAAACTCTGTTCGGGATGGCGAAAACCACCAGGAAAGATCTCATTAAGCACAGCTTCACCTGCATGACCAAAGGAGGTATGGCCTAAGTCATGTCCCAGTGCTATTGCTTCGGTCAGGTCTTCATTTAATTTCAGCGATTTTGCTATAGTTCGAGCAATTTGAGACACCTCTAATGTATGAGTCAGGCGGGTACGATAATGGTCACCCGTTGGCGCCAGAAAAACCTGTGTCTTGTGCTTCAACCTTCTAAACGACTTGGAATGAAGAATACTATCACGATCATGCTGATAAGCAGGACGTATTTCACATTCTTCCTCTTCCACTTTTCTCCCCTTTGTTTCAGAACTAAGCTGAGCGTAAGGTGAAAGCCTCATTTTTTCATCTTGTTCTAACATTTCACGGATATTCATTATTCACCCCCAATTTTTAGTAACGTATTGTCAAAACAAACCACAGAGAACACAGAGAATTATCTAAATGT
>WTBG01000318.1 GCA_013139225.1 Deltaproteobacteria bacterium | reverse complement strand
TTTTATGGGTTATGCTTTTTTGATTTTCAAAAAGAACATTTCCCAGTTTTCCTTGGTAGATTACTGCAAGGACAACTTTCTGAAAAGTATCTTCTGGGACAAAAACTTTTTCCTCTCTGGCTTTCATTTTACAGGCTTTGGTTTTACAGAAATTACTGCATACACCACACCCCAGGCACCAGTTCTTATCAACAACTGTTTTTTCACCAATTAAGGAGATTGCGTCTACCGGACATTTTTCAATACAGACTCCGCAATTAGTACATACGGAATCATCTATTTCAGCAATGTAATTACTTGGAGATATTATTGTGCTCATCCCTGTCTTTTTATATGAAAGCAGGAGGTCACAGCAGCAGCCGCAGCAATTACAGATTACTGCGGGCTTATTTTTGATGTTATCTCCAATCTGCGCCAAACCATTATCAACACACTGTTTTAAAATATCATGCGCTTCAGGCTTTGAAATTTCCCGTGCAATTCCCTTCTCAACCAGAGACTTTGCAATATTACCAAAGGAGAGGCAGACATCCTGGGGTTTGTCACAGGCTTGTCCCATATGTTCCATCTTGTGCCGGCAAAAGCATATTCCAACACTTATCATATCAGCAGCATCAATAATATGGCTCGACTTCTCATAAGATAAAATTTCAGAAGTCATATCTTCAGGTAATGTCTCTTCCTGAACATAAGTCCTTGAGATTCTTGGCTTGCCCCCAAAATATTTTTTAACAAAATTATCATCATCATTAATATATTTGGTATAAAGATTTGATAACAAGTCATGGTCAAACATTCCATCAGTACGCATTAAAGAGAATTCAAAGAATCCAAAAAGTGGAATTGCAAGAGAATAAAGAACAGAACCATTATAATCATCCTCATAAATCAGGCCCTTGCTTACAAGAGTGTTAAGAATTGATTCAGCCTCTTCTTCAGATGTCTCCCATATTTTTGATATTTTTTCAATTGGACTGGGTAAAATCGGAAGAGCAGAGCAAAGAAGAGCCTCTTCATCTGTAAAAAGGATTTTTAGAATCTGATAAAATTCTTCTGAATCAAACGGGCCGTTAACAAGCTGATCCATTCTTTTATAAAGTGATTTATAATTCTTAACAGTTAAGTGGCCCATTTTTTACCTTTTCTTAAATCGATTCAAATTTATAATTTAATAATAATGAAATTTTTTGATCTCCGGTTTAAAAGTCAACCCATATATTCAAAATAATACCACACAGACGGAAAAATTTTAATTAAAGAAATGAACTTAAATCAACTCTATAATCATTTATATAATAAGGGATAAGGGGCGGTTTATTTACTGCAGGGTCATAAAAACTTTCTTTTGTGTATTTGTAGTTTGAAATGTTATGTCTACATCTTGTGTCCCCCATTTGCCCACTAAAATTCAACACTACTACCATAAATGAACAATCCGAACTGTTGCCAATCAACCCAACATTACAAAATCAAACATGCAGTCCAATTGAAATGGGTTTATTTGAGATCCAGATCAGTGTTTAAATACATTTTCGATTCTTTTTGATATGGTTTGGAGTTTCTATGGCACGTGTATGGCACTTCTCAAAAAAAGAGCACTTGGCAAAAGTGCTAAGTGCTTATTTTTATTGGTGCCCCCGACACGATTTGAACGTGCGACCCATGGATTAGGAATCCATTGCTCTATCCTTGCTGAGCTACGGGGGCAATACCAAAGGAAATCAGTATAACATAGAAACCTGCTACGTGTTAACAAATTATTTTTATCATTGTCAAGAGCAAAATAGAGAGTTCGCTGATTTAGAGGAGTGTCTATTATTGCCCGATGATTTAGTGATGATGGAGTGCATCTAACAAAATGATACTGGTTACTTGATGCTAGATAAAATACAAAAGTTATTACACTAATTACCTGCTTGAATTTATATGCTCTTTTCTTTCTTCATACTACTCTCAACCCAGCCATTAATCATCACACCCTCCAATTTTAAAAGCCTTTCTTTTAATGCTATCCCTCCCCATGCAGAGAATCCGCCTAGCCTTCCGTCTCCTCTTATAATGCGATGACAGGGAACTACTAAAGGAAAAGGATTTTTAGCCAGGGCGTTTCCCACAGCTCGTGAACCATTGGGGCAACCTGACTTTCGGGCAAGTCCGCTATATGCTTCAACTGCCCCATAGGGTATTTTCATTGCCTCTTTGAAAACACTCTTCTGAAAGGGGGTTAGCAAAGACCAGTCTACGGCACTTTTATCAAAGATAACTTTCTCACCCGCACAATAGCGCTTAATCTTATCCACCATAGCTTCTTTGGCAGGAGCTCTCACTATATTATTTCCAAATTCATGTGTGATTTGTTTCAGAAGTTGCCCGCTCTTCGGACACCCTATGAATATCCTTAAAATGCCCCTTTCAGACCTGAGCAAACCACACCAGCCAATTTTTGTTTTAAAAATTGAATAGTATATAAGAGGGGGATTACATTCTTTCACGTTCATTGTCTATGTTTCCCTTTCTTAAAACTATCCCACAGGGAAAAGAGCTCAGTACTTTTAAGGATATAGGAACATAAAGCGAAGACCACAACTCCTGAAAATATACTCGCACAAAGAGCAATCACATCGTGCATGGGAAAGCTTTTAGAAACAAAGAATTCATTTTGATAGGTAAGAGACACGATAATGCCCATGGCAGTAGAGGAAAGCAAAATCTTTACTGAAGAAAATATAACCTTTTTTATACCCAGCTTTCCCAATCTCATTCTTAAAACCAAAATGAGAATCATTAGATTGAGCATGGAAGAAAGAGAAACCGCCAGCGCTAATCCTGCATGTTTCATGGACTCCATTAACACTAAACACATGACAAGATTGAATATAATAGAAATCACTGCTACTTTAACGGGCGTCCAAATGTCCTGCAAAGCGTAGAATACATTTGCCACCACCCTCACCCCCGCAACTGCCCACAACCCCACTGCAAACCAGAAAAGTGCTTGAGCGGTCAGAAGAGTAGCATCTGCCGCAAATGCCCCCCTCTGGAAGAGGATGCGAACAATGGGAACCCGTAAAACAACTAAACCAACCATCGCAGGTATAGTAATAAATAGAATTAATCTCAGTGCATGAGACAGAGTATCCTTCAACTCTTCCATTTGATTGTGAGCAACCTGATCCGACATTGCAGGTAAAGAAGCGGTTGCTAAGGCAAGACCAAAAAGTGCTAAAGGGAATTGAAATATCCTGTCTGAATAGTAAAGATAGGATATGCTGCCGGCAGGCAGGAGAGATGCAATCATAGTAATAATTACCATGTTTACCTGATAAACTGCAGCACCCAGAACAGCAGGGAGCATAAGCTTTGCCATTTTCTTCAGCCCTGGATGAGAGAAGTTAAAATTAAGTTTAAAACCAGCCCCATTTTTCTTAAGATAGGGAATCTGTAGAGCAAGTTGTAGAAAGCCTCCTAATATAACGCCAAAGGCCAGGGCCAAAATGGGCTGAGAGAAATAAGGCATTAAAAAAATTGCCGACAAAATCATGGCCAGATTGAGCAGAACCGGAGCTAGAGCAGGGGCAGCAAAATGTTTTAAAGAATTGAGAACGCCCATACATAAGGCAACCAAGGAAATAAAAAAGATGTAGGGGAACATAATGCGGGTTAAAAGAACAGTCAGCTCAAACTTAACCTTCTCGTCTGCGAAACCCCAGGCCATTATTTTAACAAGAAAATGGGAAAAAACTACGCCAAGACAGGAAAAAATCACGAGTATAATAGATAGAAAGGTAAAAACTGTGTTGGCAAACTCGCAAGCATTCTTTTTAGATTCTTTAACCAGATACCCTGTAAAAATGGGGATGAAAGCTACCGTCAGAGAACCTTCGGCAAATAGTCTCCTGAATAAATTAGGGATTCTAAAAGCAACAAAAAATGCGTCTGCAGCATCTGCGGTACCGAAAAAGTAAGCGATTACCATATCACGCACATATCCCAGGATGCGGCTTAAAAGTGTCGCTGAACCAACAACACCAGCTGCCCTTGTTATTTTATGAGACTGCATCGCCATAATCTCCAAGTCGTCTCAGAAAGTTTCCCTTTGGACGCAGATTTAATGCTTTGCAAAAAGTCCTTGACATTAACAAAAAAAATGGTAGGTTAAACCCCACTTTACTTTAGGAGAAGAACAAAAAATGATCAGACACAAATCAACCGAAAAGAGAGCACGGCAAAACACAAAGTTATATCATCATAACAGAGCGATAAAATCTTCTATAAAGACCCGGATTAAAAACCTGCTTGCAGCGCTTGAAACCAAGAACAACGAAGACGCTCACTCCAAACTAAAGAAAGTCATTTCTTCTATAAGCAGGGCAGTGTCTAAAGGGGTTATCCATAAAAAAACGGCTTCCCGCAGGATTTCGCGTCTTACTAAAATGGTTAACAGGCTCCTGGCTGCTTAACAGTATTCAGCTAACCTCTTAAACTCCGCTGCTTAAAGTGCACACAAATCCGCAATCAATTTCTCCATTATGAGCTTTTTGTCAATCCTGCTCGATTTGAGCTTCCAATCAG
>WTBG01000228.1 GCA_013139225.1 Deltaproteobacteria bacterium | reverse complement strand
GTGGGGTTAAAGAAAAGGCTAAGAAGAAATCATCATCCGATGTTAGGTAGTACTTGACCGAAAACCCCATCTTTTCGGTCAAAAATTCGAAATCCCTGGCCCAGACCTGATTCTAATTGCTAGAGTTTTATGTAGCTTTCTTATAAACTATCACAGCGAAAACAAACTTTTTCTGTAAAGTCATGCCAGGGCGGGCCGAAGCACGTGCGGAGCTTCCCGCAGGGATCAATACGAAACAATAGCCAAAATACAAATGTCCCAATGATAAAAACAGCTCATTTCTAACGTTTTAGTTTAGGTAATTTCGTCATTTGATATTCGAATTTATTTCTGATTTCGGTTTTCGATATTCGGATTTAGCCTGAACATGACTTTTCGTTCAGGCACTAGGTAGTACCCGGTGTGCATAGGGGGCAGAGTTAGGAATGTACACTAGATGCTATTATGAACGACAACTTAGGATGTGTGTTGACGTATGAGAGCGTTAATAAAATCAATAATAGATTTCATTTTTCCTCCTATCTGTTATATTTGCGGGTCACCATTTGACTCTGAAGGAGAGATGGGAATATGCCCGCACTGCTTATCACAGATAAAATACATCGAATGCCCGTTTTGCACCCTGTGTGGAAAACCTTTTTATTCTGAGGTTGTGACCGACCATCTCTGTGGGGATTGTCTTACAAGAAAGAGATATTTTAGTAAAGCAAGGGCAGTAGGATATTACGATGGTGTGCTTAGAAAGGCTACTCACCTTTTGAAATACAAGTTGAAGAATCACCTTGCTTTACACTTAGGAAATATTATGGCTCAACAAATGCAATATCTTTTAAATGGTATTGCGTATCATTCAATTATTCCAGTTCCCCTTCATCCTGAGAGACTGAGGGAAAGAGGATTTAATCAAGCCCTTTTTCTGGCTCGTTCGGTTAGCGAGAAACACAAGATACCTCTTGATGGTTATACTCTTACCAGAAATAGGTGGACTGATCCACAGGTAGGTTTAAGCGAACGGGACAGGGAAGATAATGTTCGAGGTGCATTTTTGATAATAGAGAGAGATAAGGTTACAGATAGAAATATCCTTCTAGTCGATGATGTTTATACCAGTGGTAACACGGTTGAGGAATGTTCCAAAACTTTAATCAAAGCAGGAGCAAGTAGAGTTGATGTGCTAACCCTGGCAAGGGTTGCATAGAGGTTTATAAAATGCAGCATATTTCTTCTTTGATTGGTGATGAACTAGAAAAGGTTGAAAAAGAATTAGTAAACATTTTATCTTCAGATGTTCCTATCATCAATAAGGCAGGTGGATACATTATAGGAAGTGGAGGTAAAAGGTTCCGTCCTTTAATGCTCCTTTTAGCTGCCAAGTATTGCAATTACAGTGGAGATAAGCATGTTAACCTGGCCTGTATTTTTGAGTATATTCATACAGCTACCCTTCTCCACGACGATGTGCTCGATCATGCAAAGATAAGGAGAGGGAATTCTTCTGTTAATTCAGTTTGGGGTAACCAAATCAGTGTGTTGGTAGGAGATTATCTCCTTTCAAAAGCTTTTTCTCTCCTGGTTGAGATCGGAGATATTAAGATTATGAAGGTTGTTTCTGATGCCACAACTCAAGTGGCAGAGGGAGAAACCATGCAAACAGAGAAAAGTAGTGATGCTAATCTGACAGAAGAAGAATACATCACTATAATAAATAAGAAAACAGCAAGCTTGATTTCTGCAGCCTGTCAAACAGGTGCTATTTTAGGAGGTTCTTCTCCAGGAATAGAAGATAAATTCAAAAATTATGGGCTTAATCTGGGAATTGCTTTTCAAATGGTGGATGATGCCCTGGACTATATTTCTGAAGATCAGAGGTTTGGAAAGTCTATATATAAAGACCTCCAAGAAGGGAAAATAACATTACCATTAATCCACACTTTAAAAGAAGCTTCTGTCAAGAATAGGGAGAAGATACTTAAGATTATGAAGAGTGACTGCCTGGATGAAAATAATTCTTCTGTTATTACTGAATTAATTGAAGAATACCAGGGAGTAACCTATGTTTTTTCAAAGGCCAGAGAGTATGTTGACTTATGCATGGGCTATCTTAAAGAGCTGGATTCTTCACCTGTAAGGGATGCTTTAATAGCCACAGCTAACTATGCGGTAGAAAGAAAGTGGTGAAGAGTGAAAATTTTAGTTACTAATGATGATGGCATATTTTCAGAAGGGATTAAAGAATTAGCAGATTCACTCAGTTCTTTGGGTGATGTATGGGTAGTCGCTCCTGATAGAGAAAGAAATGCAATAAGTCATGCATTAACCCTTCATCGTCCTTTAAGGATTCTTAACCCGTCCTGTAAAAGTTATGCAGTTAATGGAACCCCGGCTGATTGTGTAAATGTTGGGGTTAATTTTATACTGAAGGGAAAGCCAGATCTTGTCGTTTCTGGAATTAATAAAGGGGAAAATCTGGGTGGTGATATCAATTACTCAGGTACGGTGGCTGCTGCTGTAGAGGGTGCTTTGATGGGTATACAATCCTTTGCAATATCGCTATCGGCAAAGAGAGATTTTAATTTTAAACCTGCCGCTGCTTTTGCCTTGAAGCTGGCACGCTTTATTACTAAAAAGGGACTTCCTGCCGGATCCATGCTGAACGTAAATGTCCCTGATACAGGGGGCAAAGAAATCAACTTGTATAAAATTACCAAACAGGGTAAGGATACCCATGATAACACTATTGAGGAGAAGGTTGATCCCAGAGGTGTGAGATATTACTGGATTGGCAGAAAGGATGAAAGATACGAAGACGATGATGTTTCTGATCTTAAGGCCATCAGCCAGAAACTCGTTTCCATTACGCCCCTTCAGATTGATCGTACACATTGCTCTTCCTTTGAAGAACTACTTCAATGGGATTTATAAACACAACACTTGATGAAATGAAATGGATGGATTTACTAAAGGCATTCTTCTGAGCCTTTTGCCAATCTCAGAGTTGAGAGGGGGAATACCAGTTGCTGTCGCTTCCGGTGTTGGGTGGTTTCCAGCTTTAATTATCTGTGTTGCTGCTAATGTTCTGGTAATAATTCCTGTTTTCTTTTTTTTAGACCACGTCCATTCATACCTCATGAGGATAAAAATTTACGAAACCTTTTTTAATATGTATTTAGATAGAGTAAGAAAAAGAGTAGAATCTCAATTGGCAAAAAATACCTGGGAATATTGGGTGCTTTTCCTTTTTGTGGCCATTCCTTTTCCCAGTACTGGTGCATATACAGGATGTCTTGTAGCCTGGCTACTTGAAATGGATCGAAAAAAATCTTTTATTACAATAGCCCTGGGAGTTTTAGTAGCTGGAATTGTTGTAACGTCGGTAGTATCCATTGCAAGCCTGGGATTTCTTAAATTTATTGCAGTTAAAGGAACGTGATGTCGATTCAGATTGGTGTCATTGGGGCCGGTCAGTGTTCCCTGGAAATTGAGAGATTGGCCGAAGAGGTGGGAAGAGAGATTGCTAAAAAGAAAGCACTTCTTATCTGTGGTGGTTTGGGTGGTGTGATGGAAGCTTCAGCCAGAGGTGCAAAACAAGAGGGTGGGGTTACTATAGGTATTCTTCCTGGTTTCTCTTTTGAGGATGCCAATCCTTTTATTGATATACCAATTGTAACAGGCTTGAGTCATGCCAGAAACGTTTTGGTCGTGCGTTCATCGCAAGCCATCATTGCAGTTGAGGGTGGTTATGGTACTCTCTCAGAGATTGGTATTGCTCTGAAATTGAGGAAACCTGTGGTAGGATTACGTACTTGGGATGTAAGCAAGAAGATTGTAACTGTTGAAACACCTGAGGATGCGGTAAAGAAGGCTATTAGTTTAATCAAGAAAACGTCTTAAAAAAGGGTAGAAAGTTTCAAAAATAATATTACAAAAAAGTTTATAGTTTCACCCCCACCAAAACACTCTCCTTTTAAGAGGCTGTGTCTTAATCATGTGTTTTTGCTTCTAAACGCAAGCTAAAGCTTGCGGCTACCGTTTTCTATTGTGACACAGTTTCTCAAGGACGAGGGCAGGGTAGGAGTGGATTAAGGTTAAAAAGTCTCGCCAGTGAAAGGTCTCTCTAGTATTTGGAAAACTTCATTTCTGATATTCTCTTTTCTTTTCGTATATGCCTGCCTTTCTGCTAAGTTTGTTCCTTTACCTCCCAAACTTGTGATTGGAATTTATCATCCTGTAAACAAAGGTGAGACTCTTTGGAGGATCTGCAAAACATACGATGTGGATTTACAGGAGGTTGCGGAATTAAATAATATTAAAGATGCTACTCAAATTGAGGCGGGGGATAAAATTTTCATTCCCGGTGCTACAAAAGTAAAAAAGGTTAAGGTATTCAAAAAAGAACCAACAAAGAAGAATGTAAAAATAGTTCAGCCGAAAGGAAAGTTTAGTTGGCCAATTCAGGGAAAGGTAGTTTCTTACTTTGGAGTTAGAAAAGGCAGGAAATATGATGGCATTGATATCCGGGCACCTTTAGGATTACCAGTTAAAGCTGCTGACTCAGGGAAAGTTGTTTTTGCCGATAGACTTTCAGGTTATGGTAATATTATCATTCTCAAGCACAAAAATAAGTATACAACTGTCTATGCTCACAATAAAGTCAATTTAGTGAAGGAAGGCAGATGGGTTAAGAAAGGTAGTGTCATTGCTAAAGTGGGGAATTCGCATAATCCTGCAATATCTCCTACACTTCATTTTCAGATTAGGAGATATAATAAGGCTAGAAACCCGCTCTTTTATCTTCCATGAATTATTTGTTAAACCACGAAGCTCACGAAGAAGCACGAAGGAGAATAGTATCTGTGGTTATCTGTGTAAATCTGCGCCCTAATTTATAATTTGATCAAAGGAGGCCGGCAATCTTGGTTTTAAAGACACTAGATAGAAGAAACGTATTTAAGGGAAAAGTAATTGACCTTTCTGTGGATACCGTGATTTTCCCAAAGCAACAGGTGGAGATGGAGCGCATAAACCATCCGGGAGGTGCTGCTGTGGTTCCCTTGCTTTCTGACGAGTCGGTTATTTTGATTAAGCAGTACCGATATTGTATTGGTGATACAATCTGGGAAATACCTGCAGGCAGATTGGAACCAGATGAAAACCCCCTGGATTGTGCAAAAAGAGAGCTTGTAGAAGAAGTCGGGTTCAAGGCAACTAACGTACAGAAGCTTACTGAGATATATAGTGCTCCAGGATACTGCAATGAAGTCATCTATATCTTTCTCGCAACTGAGCTAGTACCTGACAAACAAAAGCTGGAAGATGATGAGATTATAAAAGTAGTGAAGCTCCCGTTTGCGAAGGCAATTGAGAAGGTAAAAACGGGGGAAATAACAGACGCTAAGACAGTTGTAGGCCTTCTCCTTGCTAAAGAACTAGTGCTTTGATTGCTAAAGATTTATATTATATTTAAAGCAATTTATGTACGAACGTCGCTTTCACTCGAGTTTATCCCGTACTTGATACGGGGCAGAAAAGACATGAATAGGTAATCCATGAAATTAAAAGATAAAGTTGCTATTATTACCGGATCGAGCAGAGGCATTGGTAAAGCTATTGCTCTGGCATTCGCAAGAGAGGGAGCTATTGTTATAATAGCAGCCAGGACTGAGATGAAATCCCGCTTTATTGCAGGAACTATATATGAAACATCCGATGAGATACATGCTTTGGGAGGAAGAGCTTTCCCCATTAAAACAGACATGGCTGATGAAAAAGAGGTCGAGAAGGTGGTAGGAAAAACCATTGAAAAGTTTAAGCGAGTCGATATACTTGTAAACAATGCGGCTACTAATCGTCCTGCACTCTTTAAAGACATGCCAATTAATATATGGGATGCGATCATTGGTGTCGGTTTGCGGGGGACTGTCGTGTGTACAAAAGCTGTCTTGCCGAAGATGATAGAACAAAAAAGGGGCCATATCATTAATATCTCATCCGTTGTTACAGAAAATATCCATCATGAGCCTTTTACCGGTCTTGCCTATGATGTAAGTAAGTCTGCTATTAACCGTTTCACCAGGGGGTTGGCTGAAGAACTGAAAGATTATCACATTGCGGTAAATGCGCTTATGCCTGATAATACGGAGACTGAGGGATGGTCATTTTTAAATA
This sequence comes from Deltaproteobacteria bacterium, assembly GCA_013139225.1. Taxonomy (GTDB): domain Bacteria; phylum Desulfobacterota; class WTBG01; order WTBG01; family WTBG01; genus WTBG01. The sequence continues at coordinate 4,306 of WTBG01000228.1, read as the reverse complement.
AAACTGTGGATAAATCAGACTGGCAAAAACCAGAAATGTGGGGTTCGCATGCAGTTTTTGTAGCAACACAGAACCCAGCCACTTTTACCGGTAAAATATTGTCGGGAGAGAAGCTGAAAAAGGAAAGGGGGAAATTAGAAAATGTCTGAACTTTATGATGTTATTATTGTTGGTGGTGGATATGCAGGGCTTTGCTGTGGGTTAAAGCTCAAGGGCAGAAAGGTTTTGATTTTAGAAGCAAGAAAGGAGATTGCCAGAAAACACCGTGGGTGCCAGTGTGCGATCTATCCTTTCGGAGAGAGCTTTAGTTTTGAAGGGGATGCTATAAGCTTTCATAATAATAAACTGAGTGTACCTAATGCTGTTGTAGGAAGACTTTTAAAGGTGGAACTGGTATCTTGTGAGCATAAGCTTATTTCAACATTTAAAAATCCAATGCCTCTTATCGATGAAGGGAAAATAAAAGGAACTATGGAGAATTTGTGTAAAGAGGCAGAAGTAGAGGTTATTACCAGCGCAAAGGTAAAGTCAGTTGAGACTGACGGACAGATGGTGAGTGTATATGCTGACAAGAAATATGATGCAAAATATCTTGTAGGAGCTGATGGTGCAAATAGTCAAGTTATGCAGTATCTGCCTCTCAAAAGAAGAAAAATCGGAAGTTTTGTAGAACTGGAAGTGGAAGCAGAAAGAATGGATATACCAGACAATGTTATGTATGGAGAAATGAAGGGAATAAAGGTGGGACTGTATGCTCAGCAATATGGTAGAGGGTATCTGCTTGGAGTTTATCAGGGATTGGGTATGCAGGAAGAAAGAATTGATTTAAAAAGATACTTGGAGGAATCTATTAAAAATCTTAACGTAAAGGGCATTACTTGTAAGTACGGATGTTCCATCCCTATTCATCTCTCAGCTTCTTCCTCATACCATAAAAATATTATAATGGCAGGAGATACCGTTAGTTCTTTTTCTATGGCTACGATTACAGGGGCAATGATGATGGGACTCTTTGCTGGCGAGGCAGTTATTAAAAAAATGGAGGGAGATAGCAGTTCCTTTAAGGAGTATGATAAAAAGTGGAGGAAGGTTTTGCAACAGGGTAGTATGGATAGTATGAGCTATTTGTTTTTTCTTTTAAGACGACTTAATGAAAAGAGGATGGGTCGTTTGTTTGGTGTGTTTCAAGGTTCTGATCTTGGGCTGGTGGGCAAGAGTTATTATTTGAAAAAGATTCCTGGAATTATAAAGGCATTTTTTTAAAAACTTTTTACCACGAACAAGAAGAGTTTGAAGATAATTACAAATAAAATAAAATGTGCATACATGAAAGTGTTTCCATACATTATCTTTTTCTTTACGCATAATATGTTGCATGGTATAAAGAATTTAGCAAAATCTGGGATAATGTCCGGGACGTTTGTATGGGGTTGAGTTGTGCAGAAATATTACAATCTTGCAAAGTTTTTAAACAGTTTGCCTAAGAGGCAGAATGAGATAACAATAACATTTGAAGAAGTAGAAATGCTTATTGATAACGATCTGCCTTCTTCTGCTCGAAAATATGCTTCTTGGTGGGCTAATGATCCAACGCATAGTCAGGCCAAGTATTGGCTTGATGCAGGCTGGGAAACAAGAGAAGTGGACATTGAAAATCAAGAGGTAACTTTTTGCAGTGATGTGAAGTGGAACTAAATTAATGGTGTTTATAACATATAAGTATTTTTCTATTCTGTATCTGACTTCTTCACTCTCCACTTTCCGACTTGAGCTTCAGCAGATCGCGTCAGTTCTTTATCGAGTCCTTGTCCACTCTCAAGATATGTAGTCTGTGAGGGAAAGGCAAATCTTGATCCTGCCTGGGCTATAATATCCATGATCTGCAAATTCAGGTCCTCGGATATTTCCAGGTACTCTCCATATTGGATTGCATCAATATAGGCAAAAATATCAAGATCAAGAGAGTATGCACCGAAATTTGTAAAGCGAACTCTTGCTGGGTCAGAAAGCACCTTCTGGTGAGAGGTAAGTAGCTTCCTGATTTCGGAAAGGATGTAGCGGATCTGATCAGGAGTAGTTTCATAGCGCAGGCTAATTCTCGGGTGGTACCAAATTTTTTTACGTTTTGAGAAATTGTTGAGATGAAGATTCGCGAACTCGGCATTGGGAACACTGACTATTGTATGATCTAACGTTCTTATCCGGGTCGAGCGAAATCCAATCTCCTCAATAGTCCCAAGGACTTCACCAAATTTACAGAAATCCCCCACACGCACTGGCTTGGATATATATAATGTGATAGCTCCAATCAGGTTTTCAATAGACTTTTGTAAAGCAAGAGCCAATGCTATACCCCCAACACCCAGACCTGCCAAAAGGGTAGTTACATTGAAGCCGATATTGTCCAACCAAACAATAAGAGCAATTGTGATTACTATGACTGTTGCGACATTTCTTAAAACCGGTAACAACACTGTTGCTGCAGAATCCTGATCATTTCTTCTGAACCGATCGGCTAAAAGATTAAAAATAAAGCCAAACAGTCCTATAATCGTCCATGCAATAATGATGATAAATATTGTCTTCGCTTGAAGCAATGAACGCATTGCTACTGAAGGACCAAGGAGATTAATTCCAGCCCTTAAAAGCAGTATTATAATAAGGAGGCGAATGGGTCCAGCAATAAAACGTTTGAGGCGGTAGCTTGGCCTGGCCTTACTGCGACTGAGGAAAAAAGTTAATATTGCCGTTGCAACGAGTGCCAGAAAATACGCTAAGACAGTAAGTACAACTATACTAGCCCACATCCAGACATGAATACCCAGAAACTCAATATCAAAAAATGCTGCAGGGAGGATTTCGCCTATATATCCGTACCCAAAGTGTTTATACAATTGAGGTAGCTGGGCAACTGTTTTGGATGCAAACTTCCAGATGTGCACTCCATCACTTCGCGGAACACGCTGCAATAAAACATCGACATCTTCTCCCGGGGTTTTTATACGACAAATTAGATCCCGGTACGTGGGAAGACCATCATCAGCATGTCCCCTTGGTTCTGGACTCAACGTGTCGAGATCGATCCATACGGTATGATCAAGGACAACTTTAAGTTGACGAGCCATATTGGGTCCATTGCTCCGATCCATCCCTTTTGGTAAATTACGCATATCTAAATATTCTGCTGCTCTTTCGTAATCCCTTTTCCTCGTGGCTTTAAAAAATCCTTTGACACTGGTGCGAGGAGTTCCTCTATCTAACTCATCCAATGGTATATCTGGTTTCTTGATTTCAGTCTTTGGCTTATCTTTGACCGGTTCCTCTTCTGTATGTCCTTTAAGTACTTCTTTTAGTTTAGGTTGTGCAAATGAAAGTCCAGACAGCACTATAGTCATAGCTAATGCTAAAATTGCAGTGAGAAGGGTGAAACGACATATAGCAAAACTGCATTTTATCAGTTTTATATTGGTGTCCATATTTCTTCCTCTTCTTTTGAGGTCATATTGATGATAATAAAGCAGAGAAGATTGCGCCTTTTTGAAATTGTTTTTTTGAGGAATGCAATATAACAAATCTTAGTGGTTAAGCAATGAAAATATTATTTAAATTCCCTTCACCGGCAGGCTGAATTTGGAATTTTCCTGGATAGATGGGGGAGAATGCCTGGCATCATACTCTCCGCTTCCTTCATAATCACCTCTGCTTTTTTAGGGGTTATGCTTGTGTGGTGTTGTGTATGTGGGGCTGTAGTAGGTCCAGGCACCTTGACAGCAGATGCTTCGCCCCAAGGTCTCGCAGGGTCAGCACTGGGATGATTAAATGGTTGGCAAAGCTAGTTGAGAAAGTGTCGAATCTTAACGAATGTTCCCAATTTGGACACTTATTATTTTTCAGACAAACAACCTTTATCTTGAAACCAGTCACAGAGTTCCCTTGTTGGATCAATGCTTTTTTCAACTTCATCCAGCCACTCATCAAACTCTTGAAAAAAGAAAGGCTTTGTAAAGATCTTGCAACCGAGCTTGTGTGCCAGAGATAACTCCTGTTCTGCCCAGTTAGCTGAGATTAGGGCAACATGTTTGCACTTACAATTTTTCTTTTTTTGGTTTTCTATAAAACTCAGTCCCGTCATGTTTGGCATATTCAAATCGGAAACAATTATGTCAGTGCACGTCTGGTTCACACCACATCGACACTCCGGTATCATTTGCAGGGGGCATATGGCGGGATTGGAAAATCCAAATATTTCATATCCGCGATCACCGAAAGTCTCTGATAACAACCTGAGAATCGCTTTACTATCCTC
>WTBG01000342.1 GCA_013139225.1 Deltaproteobacteria bacterium | reverse complement strand
CAGGTCTGTGATAATAAATAATTCCAGGTTAGTATCTTTAAGTGAGAGGAGAGTTTCTGCTTATGATTGATACCCACGTTAACATGAATGAAATAAAGGAGATTGATATAATGCTCCAGAGAGCAATAGATGCCGGTATCGACTGCTATAGAACGTGCACCTCTTGAACAGATTCTTATTGAAACAGATGCTCCAGTGGAATATCAAGGTAAAGTATCAGAACCTGCCAATCTACTGATAACGTTGTGTGGAATCAGCCGCATTAAAGGGATTGAACATGAAGAAACGAATCGCATTACAACAACAAATGCAGAAAGCTTTTTTAGCATCTAAAGAAAGGAGAGAACGTTATGAGATCTTTGTCAGAGAGTGAAATTAAACAGTTCCTTAATGAATGGACATGGGGGACGCTAATCGCTGTTGATGGTGATGAACCCTACGCAATTGAACTTTCTTATGCCGCAGATGGGAAATTTATTTACTGCGGTTCCATGCCGGGCGGGCGTATGTCTCGTTGTGTTAAAGCCGGTGCCAATGCAGTTTTCAAAGTTTGCGATTGTACAAAAGACACATCAATATTCAGGGCAGTTATTGTAGAAGGGAAGATTAAGAAAGTAACCAAAAGAGATGAGATTCTTATTGGCCTTCGTGTTCTTTACAAAAAACTGAGTATCCCAGAATCTCGTATTGAGCCCAGAGCTGATCAACTTTCTGCCAGAGGCGAGGAAGAATCCAGCTTCTACTGTATATCAATGGAAAAGCTTGGTGGCAGAGCTATTGGATACTAGTTTTAATAAATATATAAGTCAACCATGGAGAACAATTTAAATTACAGGATTGTCATCTGAAAAAATAAAATAACCTTTATAAAAATTAAATTTTTATGTTAAGGAGGACAGAATAATGCCTGAGATCTTAGCTATATGTGGAAGTGCCAGAAAAAAAGGCAATACAGCTTTACTTTTGAACGAGGTGTTGAAATCCACTGGGATGGAAAGTGAATTAATATTTCTTTCGGACCTCACAATTGGTTTTTGTACCGGCTGTTTGAACTGCAAGGAAAAGAAGGGGAAATGTCCCAAGGATGATGATATGCAAGTCGTGTTGGATAAATGCCTGTCATCAAAGGCCATCGTGCTTGGCTCCCCGAACTACTATTATGATATTTCAGGTCTGATGAAAAACATGATAGATAGAAGTATTGCATGGTGTTATCTCGGCATTGGCGAGCATACAGGCACAGAATGGCACGGTTGGCGACCTTTTGTTGATAAGGTTACAGGTTTTGTGATCTCACAGGCGGCATATGGTGGGGAAATGGGTTTGGAAACATTAAAATGCTTTGCTGAATGGAGCGGTTTAAATCATGTTGGGTCGGTTATAGCTTCGGTTGGTGCTCAGACTGTTAAGGAATATCCAGAATATATTGAAGAAGCAAAAAAGCTTGGTGAAACAATAAAAGAAAATGTTTGCAAACAGAACAAGATACGTTAAACGATGACCAAAGATGAGCTGCAACAGCATGCCCGCTCATTAGTAAAAGACATGACTTTGGCCGTTAATAAATAAGCAAACAAGATATCGTATAAAGGTGACCCTAAAATGGTAATAGTTAAAGCTTTCAATAACAGCTTCTCACAAACCCGCCGCTTTAACTTTTGCTATCCCGTTTTCCCATGTTTTTTTCAAGGGAAGTTTACCTGGCCTCATATGAAGGAGAACCATCTTATCTGGTTCAATCTTTATCAAGTTGAACTGTTTTAGACCCATCTCTAATACTTTTTCTTCCTGGTCTTGGGGAATCGCTCCCATCTGGACAAACTCCTCTATAACACCGCTCGCTGCTTCGTTAACACCGAAAGACTCCATCCTCTTCTTGAATTCCTCAGTATCCTTCTTTATGTTAACGAGCTTCGCCGTACCCCAAATCTGGAGGCTCTTTTGTTCGATGCTGTGGTCAACTGGTACGTAGATTCCTACTGATACCTTAGGATTTCTCATAATGTTGGCTATCTTGCCTCCAGGCTGACCGGCTATCCATACGGTCATACCTTCATTGAAGAAATCTATCGGGGTAACCCTTGGTTCGTTGTCTACACAAGTGCCCAGGGCACAACCTTTGCCGTGGTTAATGTTGCAACCGGGTTTTGTTCTTTTCCCACCGGGCTTGTTGGACATCTCGTTTAAAAACATTATAATTTCTTCTTCTAATTCTTTGCCTGTCATGGTTATTTCCTTTTTATTATCCATTTCATTTCCTCCTCACAGTAATAAAAATCCATTTGCAAAACAAAAAACAAATTTACCTTAAGGTATAGCATAATAATCTTTAATTCTCATATACTTCGCAACTGGGAAAGGTGTAAGAAAAGCCATACCAGCGCAAGAACAATTGCAAGGGTCGGTCATTCTTTTGGGTAACACCTTGTTTGTCACAAAGTCCTCCCCCACGAACAATCTCTCCTGTATCTAGAGTAAGCAGATCATTTTGCCATGCGCATTTAGTTGCATTGGTGTAAAGAGCACCAGGAATATTGGACGTTGGATCGATGCAAATGAGCACTCTCCTCCCATCGATCTCATCAATTAAAGCACCTCTATGTCTAAGAAGACACTCCATCGGATAATATCTGTGTGTTGTATTTGTCCAAACACCAAGACCCGTATCCATGAGGGGGCGACGATTATCCTCTTTTCCCATTGTCTTCTTAAAAACGGGGGGAAGGAAACCACGTTTAGATTTACGACTCCATTCCATGAAGAATGCTATCATCCGTGGTGCAAATGTTAATTTAGAGATCG
>WTBG01000040.1 GCA_013139225.1 Deltaproteobacteria bacterium | reverse complement strand
TTCAGAAACATATGCCAGATATTTTATGCCTATAGGTGCAAATATCGTGGTTGCGGAAGGGGATGAGGTTCAAGCAGGTGATGTTATTGCTAAGATCCCTCGCGAAACTACCAAAACCAAGGACATTACCGGTGGATTGCCCAGGGTCGCTGAATTATTCGAAGCCAGAAAACCAAAAGAAGTCACAACCATTTGTGAAATTGATGGTGTTGTATCCTTCGGCAAAGATGTGAAAGGGAAGCGCACTATTTTCATTACCCCTGAAGTAGGAGAACCCATAGAATATCTCATTCCTAAAAGCAAGCATGTCTCGGTTCACGAAGGAGACAAAATAAAGGCTGGAGAGCCTATTATGGATGGTTTGGCCAGCCCTCATGACATCTTAAGCGTTCTTGGTGAAAAAGAACTGGCAAAATTCCTGGTGGATGAAGTGCAAGAGGTATATAGATTACAGGGGGTAAAGATAAACGATAAGCACATTGAGGTTATGGTAAGACAGATGCTGCGAAGAGTTAAAATAAAGGAAGTTGGCGATTCAAGCTTCTTGGCGGGAGAACATGTAGAAAAACGTGTCTTTGAAGAAGAAAATGAGAAGATAGGCAAAAAAGGTGGTCAACCAGCTATTGGCGAACCTCTATTGCTAGGCATTACCAAGGCTTCCTTGAGTACAGAGAGTTTCATCTCTGCTGCTTCCTTTCAGGAGACAACAAAAGTTCTAACCCAAGCCGCACTAGAAGGAAAAACAGACTATTTGAGAGGTCTGAAAGAAAACACCTCGATGGGAAGACTTATTCCTGCAGGCACGGGTCTTATAAGATATAGAAATCAAGAGATCAAAGTAGAAGAAAGCGGGGAAGAGCAACCCTAGAGAAATTTAATGAAAATAAAAGACAAAAAGGTTGACAAATAATAATTTGTTTGTTATTAACTTGGGTTTTGCAATTTAACTGATTCATTCTAAAAAAGCATAAGGGATCGTGATGCCTACCATTAACCAGTTGTACAGAAAAGGACGGTCTAAAATCAAGTCTAAGACCAAAGCCCCTGCACTTCAGTCCTCACCCCAGAAGAGGGGGGTGTGCATCAGAGTGTATACCTCTACCCCGAAAAAACCCAATTCGGCTCTTAGGAAAGTAGCGAGGGTACGGCTAACCAATGGGATGGAAATAACTTCCTATATCCCTGGAGAAGGTCACAATCTTCAAGAACACTCTGTAGTCTTAGTCCGAGGAGGAAGGGTAAAAGACCTTCCCGGGGTGAGATATCATATCGTAAGGGGTACTCTGGATGCTATTGGAGTTCAAGACCGAAAAAAAAGTCGCTCTAAATATGGAACCAAGAGACCAAAGTAAACGATTTATCAACTAACCATTTATATGAGGTCAAAATGCCCAGAAGAAGGGTTGTTAGCAAAAGACGAACCTTGCCAGATCCTAAATTCAATGACAGATTGGTAGCAAAACTGATCAATAAAATCATGTGGGAAGGGAAAAAGAGCAAGGCAGAGTCAATCGTTTACAAAAGTTTTGCCATTATTGAGGAAAAGACCAAGTCTGATTCCTTAAAGGTCTTCCGCACAGCATTAGAAAATGTAAAACCTGTTATTGAAACCAAATCTAGAAGAGTAGGTGGTTCTACCTATCAGGTCCCTGTAGAAGTGAGACCAGATCGCAGAGTGAGCCTGGCTTTAAGGTGGTTGCTATCCTTTGCAAGAGAGCGCAAAGAACACTCTATGGAAGAAAGGGTTGCCGCTGAGCTAATCGATGCTTCAAACAATCGTGGTGCTTCAGTAAAAAAGAGGGAGGATACCCATAAGATGGCAGAGGCAAATAAAGCCTTTGCTCATTATAGATGGTAGCTCAAGCAATCTCTAAGAAAATCGCCAAAGAGTCCATCCGGTTGGATAGACGAGACAGGATAATTCATGGTAACACGAGTTGGTGAACAAGCCATTTTAAAAGAAGAGCAAGATTACAATTGCGGAAGAAAGCATATGTTAAAGTTGATTGATGATCCCGCTTTAGATAAGGTGCGCAACATTGGAATTATAGCACATATTGATGCAGGGAAGACAACTACTACCGAAAGAATATTATACTATACAGGGGTTTCCTATAGGATGGGTGAAGTTCACGATGGAACGGCCATAATGGACTGGATGGAACAGGAACAGGAAAGAGGCATTACCATCACTTCTGCTGCTACCACCTGTTTCTGGGAAAACCATCGCATTAATATAATTGATACCCCAGGTCATGTGGATTTTACAGTAGAAGTGGAACGCTCCTTAAGGGTGTTAGATGGAGCAGTGGTGGTTTTCTGTGGTGTAGGTGGTGTTGAACCCCAGTCCGAGACCGTATGGAAACAAGCCGATAAATACTTGGTTCCACGAATAGCTTTTATTAATAAGATGGATCGCGTCGGTTCAGATTTTCCTAGAGTGATTGAGATGATGAAAAACCGTCTCGGTGCCAGCCCACTAGCACTTCAACTACCCTGGGGCCAGGAAGGAGATTTTAAGGGTGTAATCGATCTCATTAACATGAAAGCGCTTGTTTTTGACGAAGAAACGCTGGGGGTAAACTACCATCAAACAGAAATTCCTTCTCACCTTATCAATTTAGCAAAAGAATATCAGGGAAAGATTTTTGAAGTAGCTGCAGATTACTCCGAAAGCTTGATGGAAAAGTATGTAGCAGAACAGGACATTACCCCCCAAGAGCTAAAAGTCGCTCTCAGAAGGGCAACTCTTGATCTAAAAGTCATACCTGTTTTCTGTGGGTCAGCCTTTAAGAATAAAGGGGTACAACCTTTACTGGATGGAATTGTTGATTTTCTTCCCGCCCCCATAGACCTGCCGCCCATTAAGGGGATTAATGAAAAAGGTGAAGAAGAGACAAGAGAAGCAAAGGTTAGCGCTCCCTTTTCAGCCCTGGCATTTAAAACGCTAAATGACCCTTACATGGGGCAACTAACCTTTGTTAGGGTCTATTCTGGATGCCTCAGGAAAGGCTCCTTTGTTTACAACACGCACAAAGATAAGAAGGAGAAGATTCACCGCATCCTGAAACTGCATGCCAACAAGAGAGAAGAAATAGAGGAAATATATGCTGGCGATATTGCTGCAATACTCTTAAAAAATACAACTACCGGGGACACACTTTGCAGCGAAGATTATCCTATTGCTCTAGAACCTGTGGAAATTCCAAAAACTGTGATGTCAGTTGCCATCGAGCCCAAAACTCGAGCCGACCAAGAAAAGTTGGTGAGTGCACTTAGAAAGCTGGCAATGGAAGACCCCTCTTTCAGGATTCATTTCGATGAAGAGACCGGCCAGACTATCATTTCTGGGATGGGTGAGTTACACCTGGAAATTATAGCGGATCGACTGCTGCGTGAATTCCTCGTCAATGCTACTATTGGCAAACCACAGGTTGCTTACAAAGCAACTATTACCAAAAGAAGCCGGGTAGAGGGAAAGTTCATACGCCAGAGCGGGGGACGTGGTCAATATGGCCATGTCTGGCTGGAGCTAGAACCTTTGGAAAGAGGGACGGGCGTTACTTTCTCCGACAAAATCACCGGTGGAGTTATACCCAAAGAATATATATCTGCAGTTAAGAAAGGGGTGCTCGAGGCAACAGAGGGTGGAATTTTGGGAGGCTTTCCTGCTGTTGATCTGAGCATTACCATATATGACAGTTCTTACCATCCAGTGGATTCATCCGAGATGGCTTTCAAGATTGCTTCCTCTATGGCTTTTAAACGTGGGGTGATTGAAGGTGCGCCGATTCTGTTAGAACCAATCATGTTGCTGGAAATAGTCTCACCCGAAGAGTTTCTTGGGGAATTGACGGGAGATATTGCTGCCCGTCGAGGTAAAGTGACTTCTATGGAAGTTCTAAAAAATTCTTCCGAGATCAAAGCGGAGATTCCTTTGGCAGAATCTTTCGGTTACGCTACCGCACTGCGCTCCTTAACCCAGGGAAGAGCACTTCACACCCTTTCGTTTGTCCGCTATCAGGCAACACCCAACACTATTGCTGATAAAATTCTATCAAATTATAACGTGCACAATAATCCTTCCACCCTTTAACAGGAGGCACAAGCCATGTCGAAGAAGAAATTTGAGAGGACGAAGCCCCATATCAACATTGGAACCATAGGCCATGTAGACCACGGCAAGACCACCCTCACTTCTGCGATAACCAAATT
>WTBG01000161.1 GCA_013139225.1 Deltaproteobacteria bacterium | reverse complement strand
CAGGGACAGGTTCAGCCATTGCGAACGCCTCTTCCCGGGAGTTGTAAATATATCCTGTGTTAGAAAGCTCTGGCAAGACCATGAGTTTTGCCCCCTTCTTCCCTGCCTTTTCGATCAGTTTTAATCCTTCTTTAACGGAATATGCTTTGTTCCCGATATGGGGTTCAAATTGAATGGCAGCAACCTTGACAAGGCTTTCCTTTCCTTTATCCCGGGTCCCGGGATAAGGAGGTATTAGCATTTTTTTGGAACGTGTTTTAGCTGGCATGTGGAGCTCCTTTTAATTAGTTAAGTTAAGTGGAGATTAGTAATATGATTGTAGACTGGTCAGTGTATTTTATAACTCACTGATATTGGGATTGCTTTTTACCACAACACAACTTTAAAAGTAAAATAAAATTTACATAAATTCTAATTGTCTTAGATAGTTAAACCTCTAACCTCCACCAATAATAAGCCCCATCCAGAGCATATCACCATCTTTCAGTGGAGTCTTTAGACCTTTAGGATAATCCTGTTTCCATTGAATTCTGAATTTATTAAGGAAAAGGTTCGGTGTTCTTACCTTTGTATCACCATAATATCCTTCGAAATAAACCTCCTTTTTAAATTTGTCGCCATATTTTTTTGCAAGTGTATCTAAGGCATCTTCAACTGTAGTACCCTTTTTAAACTCAATATTTTCCTGTGTTATTTTAGTAATCGCTGCAACTAAACCATAATATCTCATATTAACAATCATTATAAAGACCTCTTCTTGAAAAGAGCCTCCCACTAAAGCAGGAGGCTCTTACCATTCTTACTATATTTTTGTACTGCTACTTTGCCAATGAGTAAACCAGTGATTTATACCCATTTTTCATAGCATCTCTTGCTTCTTTTGATGAGATGACTTTAATCTTCACCAGATGTTCAACCAGTCTTTCATAACCTACCAAGAGAAGTTTACTGTGATCTTTTTTGTCTATAACACCCTTCTCTCTCAGGTAATTTAGAAGATCCAGGAAGAAGTCACTCATCTCTGCAAACTTTTTAGCCTGTTGCTTATTCATCACTGCCATAACAGATACTCCTTTCCTTGGATTAATAATAATACTTCTTCTTCTTCTTTTCTCCTTCACTCATATACTTCTTCCTTAAAGGTCTTATATCATCAGCGACATAATCCAGACCTAATTGTTTAAGCTTCCTTTCGCTGGGGAAACCCGTGCCTGGTTCATAGTCTCTATATTTTTGATATTTCGGAAGCATTTCATGAAGTGGCAGAGTTGCACCAACGTTAGTCTGATAATCAACATGCTGAGGCATATGCTCTTTAGTAAATCGCTCAGGAACATTGTCTTCTCTGGCACCCGACATCAACCGTGCCCAGTAAGCTCTCTCGAGATTATGAACTCTTTCTCCAACCTCAAGGAATTCCTCTTCTGTAAAATCTAAGCCTGTACATGTGTTAAAGTAGTCTAATTGATCTTTGGTTAATACAGCATAGGACCAATGCGTAGTGAAACAACATACGTTTAAACAATCTACAACAGCCTTCTGGTTTTCCTCATAGTAGACCATGTAAGGTTTACCTGCAGTAGATACCGGCTTGTTTGGTGCTTCATCACCTAATATCGCGGTACAAAGTCCTGGATATAGAGCGCCTGAAAGCTCAAGGCAACAAAGAGATCTGAGATGGTCACATCCGCCACGAGTACCTACGGCAAAGGACAGTCCATAACCGAATCCTAAACCACGAGGGTCATCACCAGGAAGCGTCATGCCTCTTGTAGTAATCGTATAGTAATGTCCTTTGTCACCCAATCCGAGTTTATCTGATGCCCGGTCAGCCCCATCGGCAAGAATATCACCGAAACCACGTCTGTAGGCAATATCCTGTATGAGCTGATCGACAACATCCTCATTACCCCATTCGAGATCCATACCTCCAGTATCTTTGGTGGTAATAAGACCTCTCTGGTACCACTCCATGGCTGCAGAGATAACACCACCGGTTTCGATTCCGTCCATACCAAGGTCATTGGTCAGACATGCATTATGCCAGATATCATTTGCATCCTCGATAATGCCAAGCCTTGGACCTGTAGGAACAGCATGTTCATACTCAGGACCGCCAAAATGTTCTCCTGCCCAGCGACCTTCCTTAATCTCGGTAAATCTTCCACAGCAAATAGGACATGCATAACATCCTTCGCGGTGTTTAAGAACAGTCTGGCTATGTGTTTCACCTGACATGTTGTTGGCTAAAGGTGTGCCTCCCCCTTGGAAGTTTTTCCAGGGGAGCCATCCGTCGCGGTTGGAGAAATTAATCAGGCATAAGCTTCCTAACTCGTTAAGCCCAATTTTCATTGGATCGTTCTTAAATTTCTGCCTTAACCGATTACAGATCTCAAAGAACTCTTTAGGTTTTGCAATCTTTACACTGCCTGAACCTCTGACCGCAATAGCCCTTACATTTTTAGATCCGATGACCGCACCCGTTCCGGTTCTTCCAGCCGCTCGCCATACATCGTTGAAAACACAGGCAAAGCGTACCATATTTTCACCAGCAGGGCCAATTTGCAGGATATGGATGTCCTCATCTTTCAATTCTTCTTTAATCATGGTATCAACATCTCTTGGGAATTTACCCCAGAGGTGCGATGCATCTCTTATTTCTACCTTATCGTCATCTATCCAGATATAAACCGGCTTTTTAGACTTGCCCTGTAGTATAATCTGGTCGTATCCTGCATACTTTAATTCAGCTCCCCAGTGACCTCCCATATTGGAATCACCAAAACCACCGGT
>WTBG01000214.1 GCA_013139225.1 Deltaproteobacteria bacterium | reverse complement strand
CACTCTTTGCACGCATCTTCGTGCGTGTAAAAACAAGAACCGGTCCAGTTTCGGTACTATTGAGAATATTCTTCAGCAATGAGGTTTTGAGATGCGTTTCTACAGGATAAAATGTGTGGGAGACTGTATCCGCCGGAGCTGTATGGCCGACTTGAACTCTAACAGGGTCCTCCATGATTTCGTTTGCAAGAGACTTGACGTCGTCAGGCATAGTGGCAGAAAACAAGAGCGTCTGGCGGCCTGTGGGAAGCTTCCTCAATATCTTTTTGATGTCCGGGAAAAAGCCCATATCAAACATCAGATCAGCTTCATCTAAAACGAGCACCTCGATATGTGATAAATTGATTGTCCTCCGATTGATATGATCCAGCAAACGACCGGGACAGGCCGAAACAATATCAACCCCCCTAGATAATTTGCTGATCTGGGGCTGTATGCTTACACCACCATAGATACTTGCACTGCGAAGCCTTGTTTTCTTTCCTAAAAGACCGACAGATTGATGAGTTTGTTCGGTCAGCTCACGTGTGGGTGCTATTATCAGGGCACGGACAATACCACGAGACCCCTGCATGAGGCGCTGCAAAATCGGCAGTACAAATGCCGCGGTTTTGCCAGTTCCCGTCTGGGCAAGGCCCAGGACATCCTTCCCTTCCAGAATTGGTGGTATTGATTGATGCTGGATGGGGGTTGGTACAGTGTAACCACTTGCCTGCACACCAGTAGAGATGTTTGAATGTAAATTAAATTTTTCGAAATTCATTATAAGCTCTTCTCCCTTGTAGTATAGTTTTGGTGACATTGTTGCGGACATTCTCTTCCACAAGTAAATTCGTTATTTTCTTTATAGTTGACTAAACTTTCGCACAGCTGCTCCTTATTCATGTGTTTGTGTTAATCTAACGGACGGACGATAAAAAACCCACAGAATCTAACAGAAAATCCCAAGGGCTTCTTGTTCAGAACTTACGGGGTTTTAGATTAAAGCTTACGATCTTGGCTAACTTTAGAGACAATATACATGAAATTTATCTATATGTCAAATCATATTTAAAAAAAGAAGGGGATCTAGAAGATTCGTTGTAGGTAACTTTTAAATTAAGGATGCGAGTGGAGTTTCAACTCGTTCCTCCATACCCAGAAGATACAAGGGGAAAATTAAAATATTATTTTCATCATGTATCTATCTACGATGAGACGACAGGAAAAACTCTTTTTACAATAACTGATCAACCCTTAACCCAGAATTTGCAGTAGCCATCTACTGCGGCTTGCAAATCCTTGCTGCAACGCTTGTTTATTGCTTTGAAACCCCCGTGCTACTCACGGGGTCGCAAAGGGAAACTATCGGCACGTGCGTGCCTCTCTTATTTCACCCTCGGGATGAAACAAAACTACCAGTTGCACGTGTAGTGATTTGCGACACGATTTTGATCCTAAACATATCTATGGATATGCCTTCGTCGCAAAATCGCTCCAACTGCACGTTTCGCTACGGTTTTCTGCACCTCGCTACGATACCTACTGCAAAATCTGGGTTAAAACAAAAACTCTGCAAGAAACCAACGGTGCCATCCGTTAAAACTTTCTAAAAATCATATCCTTAAAAATGTTAAAATAGTTGAAACGTCTTTTTCCTGCAGGCCATTTTATTTCTTCTTTTTCGCAAACGGTTGAAATACTTAGCTGATCAATTTTTGGTTTTAAGGATTTGAGCCGTTTTTCCCTCTTGCTTATCTCTTTTTCTTTCAAAATCTCATCAATCTGCTTCATCATTTCAATTGCTTCTTTGATTCTCTCATCTACTTGCCTGGCTGTACGCGAATTTATCAAGCCAAACCGAGCCTTAACCTGATTAAGACGCAGTGCTGCTTGGTAGGTGGTGTCTACGATTTCATCCCTGGTCATCCATCTGGTCTCATATCCCAGAGTATACTTCCAGCTTGGTTGCAATAAGGCCTGTCGGTATTCTTCCAATGTTCTGTATAGGACATTGTATCCAAATTTCTCTGATTCCTCATAAGCCAGACTACCCGGGTCAATAAAGGGGGCAAGTGGTGAGATAAAGGGATTTAGCCTCTTCCCAAACTTTCTAAGTAAATCTTCACAATAATCTACTGTACCAAGCGCTTTTTCAGGGGTCTGGTGTGGAAGGCCTATCATAAAGAACAGATCAAATTTTTGGCAACCGCATTCCAGTGCAGAAGCGATAGTTTCCTCCAGTTCGACATTACTGTATGTTTTCCCAGATGATCTCCTGATTTCTTCCAGATGTGATTCGGGTGAGAACTCAAAATTAAAGTTGGGGATGGCGTTGGCAACCATCTCAAAGTACTCTTTGGGGGCAGGGCCAAAAAGCTCTAAAACTATCTGATTGGCAGGTTTAAATTCACGCAAGTGTTTGAGCAGGTTCTCCGCATACTCTTCTCCCCCCTGCCTTAAATCACCTACCACAAATATTGGCCCGTTGGTATATCTGCTGGTAGTGTGTATATCTTTTGCAACCAGTTGAGGTGATCTAAAGGCAGGAGTTTTTCTTTGGCAATACATATTTACTGCGTATTTCGATCCTCCGCAGAAGACGCAGTTGTGGACACAGCCCCTGCAGGTCATAATAGCGGTAATAGGGTATTTCCACCAATCGTGAATTGCAGTAAACCCCTTCAAATCCCTGTAAAGCAGTGCAGATTTAATTAGATGGAGGTAGTTATTGGAAAACCCATCAAGCTGAGAGAGGGTATGAGAAAAAGGATTGCTTTTAATGCCCTTTTCATCCTTGAAGGTTAGGTTTGGAATGTCGGATAGATTCTTTCCCTCTTGATCCAAATCTTTCATTAATGTTAATAGAGTTTCTTCTGCAGAATCACCCCTTATAACATAATCAACTTGTGGATAGCCAATCAGTTCCTGGTGGAAATAGCTTGCGCTATAACCACCGAAAATCACAGGAATGTCAGGATGATATCTCTTGCATAGTTTGGCTACTTCCAAGCTGCCATGAGCATGGGGCAACCAGTGGAGGTCAATGCCAAATGCCTTACACTTTAATTTTTCGATGGTTTTTTCCACACTATAGTTTTTGTCTTTGAGCATACGGTATGCGAGATTAATGATTCTTACGCGCAAACCATGCTGAGACAAATATTCTGATAGTGATGAAAAACCTATTGGATACATCTCAAAAACAGGAGTGGAGGGGATCACGTCACTGATGGGGCCATAGAGAATGGTTTTTTCGCGAAAGTCATATACGCTTGGAGCATGCAGGAGAATTAAATCAGGTGTAAATAATGTCATAGAAATAAAAAAGATGAGTCAGAAGGGGTCAAGTCTGCTCTTGGCTCATGTTCATTTGTGAAAACAAAAAAGCTGGTCGTATAGATTGCCTGCAACTTTAGCAGCCATTATACTTACACTCACAAACCCAAAGCCAACACATTACACCCCTCAGAATAAATAGCTTCTCATATCAATTTCGTTGGGCCTCCTTATACATAATTATTCATTGTTTTTCAAGGGATAAATTGTTGAAATCTTATCACAGGGTTTTATTTAAGCCACTGTCTAAAGCGGCACTTCTCGCATGGTTATGAATGAGAATAAAACACACTAACTAATTGACAATGAAGAAGTAATACATTAATTTAGCAAGCTTTTTATAATGGTTTGGGATCACTTTATCAGCAAAAAATCTTTTGAAAATAGGAGTTGAAGATGGAGAGAAAAAGTAGTTCCCTACCCCTTTTCCACTTGACAAGTTGTTGTAATTATTTAAAATACAAAAAACAAAGTGATTATCTGCATAGGCAACAATACACACGGGTAAGATTAATTGTCTCTGCAACCCAAGCGCGCTCGGAGAGAAAACAGGGAAAACATAAATAGTTACAGTAATTATGTGGTGTAAGGGGTCAGTGAAAATGAAACCACCAATTGTTTTAAAAATATGGTTGTTACTACTACTTTTACAATTTGGGTGTGCCCCCCAGAATGTTGAGGAAGAAAACATTTACTATGTAGCAAAAATTTTTAACGAAGAGTATGACGAGGTGTGGGACACACTGCTACATATAATGTTTGAAGAGTTAATGTATCCTATAAGAAAGAAAGACAAAGAAAAAGGAATTATTCAAACGGATTGGATTTCCGTTCTCAGATTACGCGGTACCTTGAGATGGTATGTAAGGGTTTTGCTCGACAGAAGAGACAATAAAACGTTGGTCAAAATTTATGATAGGGTGGAAGAGCCGGCAGAAGTAAGTGGAAAATTCAAGAACAAGAAAGGTGAAGTCAAAACAGGTTGGAAAATTTCTCAAGAAGAGATAGCAGATGCAAACAAAATCTTAAAAATGCTAAGTACAAGGCTTGAGTAAAATACTGATCTTGCCCCATATCTTTTGCTAAAAACAACGGGGGTAATGCATTTAATGGGCTTAAAATCCGGGTATCGAAATTTGTACATTACGATTGAGACTGTCGAAAAACCTTAAAACCCTCATTTTGGGCTTTGTAACTACTTGATTTGACTATCCTTAAAATTAACAAAAATGCAAATTTGGACTTTTTCGACAGTCTCATTTGAGATGTGTGATAGGAGTTTTAAGAAAAATGATTTTCAATTGCACATCCCCTATCGTACATTTGAGTAACTTAATTCCCAACATTTCAACTTTTTTACGAAAGAACCTAAAATTCCCCCGCATGAGGCCCCTTTTTTGCTAAAAGATCTGGAAATCATCTTAAAAGAAGGTGCCAGTGAACTCGGTGTTTCCCTCAATCATAAAATGATGCAGATGTTTCTGGTTTACTTAAAGGAGCTTAAGGAGTGGAACCAGAAAGTCAACCTTACATCCCTTAAAAAAGATACTGCAATCATAAGCAAGCATTTTATAGATTCGCTATCGCTGGTGCCGTATCTTCCTTCTAAAGCCTCTCTTCTTGATTTAGGCTCAGGAGCAGGGTTCCCTGGGATACCTGTAAAGATTGCCAAGCCTTCACTTAAAGTTACCCTGATTGAAGCTAAAAGAAAGAAGGTTAATTTCCAGCGGCATCTTGTTAGGAAACTGGGGCTTACTTGTATAGATTCTCTTCAAGACCGGGCAGAGAGCTTAACAACTGAAAACGGTTCACATCTTAGCTTTGACATCGTCACCTCCAGGGCGTTTTCCAGATTAGAGAAGTTTTTAATGCTTGGAATGCCCTTTGTGAAAAAAGGGGGCTGTCTTATAGCTATGAAGGGAAAACATGCGAGAGAGGAGTTAAAAGACAGCCAGGACGTATTAAAGGGTTTGCCTCTCGAAGTAAGCAGAGTTGAAGGGTTGACATTACCATTTGGTGGAGGAAGAAGATATTTGATTTTTATGAAGAAAATGTGAATGTTTCACGTGAAACATTTTTAATTTTTATCTTTAAAATCAGTTGCAGTTGTGTTATGTTCTATCAGGTTTGGTTGAAGTATTGAACATAGCAGGCCCCAGGCGGACAAGGCGTTGGAACTGGATTAAAAGATTGCGGGTTTCTGATTTCGGATTGCGGAAACAAACAAATGCGGATTGCAGCCCGCCCTGGTGCGACTCCTCGGTGGGATGCTCAGGCAACGGACAAACCAAGTCTGGGCCAGGGGTTGCGGAATTAAAATCCAAGATCTCAAATCTAAACCGACTTGTGCATACTCACAGAATCATCTGGAAGAAGAGGTTCTTAAAGAGGATAGATGGGTAGGGTCATCTGTATAGCCAATCAGAAAGGTGGCGTGGGAAAAACAACCACGGCCGTCAATCTTTCGGCCTCTCTGGCGCTTGGCCAGAAAAAGACGTTATTAATCGACATTGACCCCCAGGGAAATGCAAGTAGTGGGGTAGGGGTAGATAAAGAAAGTGTTGGGGAAAACATCTATCATGTTATCATTGAAGATCAAGAACTAGTCCAGGTTATAAGAGAAACCCCATTCTCTCATCTCTATGTAGCCCCTTCCAGTATTGATTTGATTGGTGCAGAGATAGAATTAGTGAATGTTCCTGGAAGAGAGGCAAGGTTGAAAGAGAGGTTGACAAAAGTTGCTGAAAGTTATGATTACATCATTATTGATTGTCCACCTTCTTTGGGGCTTTTAACAGTTAATTCTTTGAATGCTGCCGGCTCTGTTCTAATCCCCATTCAATGTGAATATTATGCACTGGAAGGGTTAAGCCAACTTTTAAATACCATCAAAAGAATTAAGAGGGCATTCAATCCCCATCTTAAGATAGAGGGTTTCTTGCTAACCATGTTTGATAAACGAAACAAACTTTCTCATCAGGTTGCCTGTGAGATAAAGAATTATTTCCCTGAAAAGGTTCTAAGAACCGTTATCCCCAGAAATGTCAGGTTGGGGGAGTGTCCAAGTTATGGTAAACCAGTCTTTTTCTATGACAAATTATCTGCTGGTGCCAGGAGCTACCTGGAACTGGCTCAAATTATAACCAATGGGGAGAAAAACTGCTATGGCTGAGAGAAAGGCCCTGGGAAAGGGTTTAGGTGCCTTGATTCCAGACACTGAGGGTGTTTTTAAAGGCGATGAGGGAAATCTTTATTGTAACATCGACGACATTCAACCAAATCCCTATCAACCCCGAACCGTTTTTGACAAGGAAAAAATTGAGGAATTGGCGCATTCCATAAAGGGAAAAGGGGTTATTCAGCCGCTGCTGGTAAAAGAGCTGGAAATTGGGTATCAGCTAATTGCAGGAGAACGGAGGTTAAGGGCGGCAAAGATTGCAGGTCATAAGAGAGTTCCCATAATAGTAAAAAAAGCCTCAGACCTGGAACAGTTAGAATACTCGTTGATTGAGAATTTGCAAAGAGAAGATTTAAACCCTATCGAGGAAGCTGCTGCTTATAAGAGATTGATGAAAGAATTTGGCTATACCCAGCAGAAGCTTTCCCAGGCACTAGGAAAGAACAGAACAACAATAGCCAATCAGCTTCGTTTATTAAACCTTCCTGATGTGGTTAAAGAATCACTTGCTCGAAATGAGATTACTATGGGACGCGCCAGAAGCCTTCTGAGTTTAAGTGAACTGCAAAAACAGAGAGAAGCCTACAGAATCCTAGTGCATAAGGGGTTGTCGGTAAGAGAAACCCAAAGGCTGGTAAAAAGGCTGAGTCAGGTTAAAAAGAAAAAAGGGCCGGCAAAGAGATCAATCCATCTGGAGCAGATTAGAAACGATCTCATACAATGGTTAGGCACCCAGGTAAAGATTGTAAGTAGTGGGAAAAAGGGTAGAATTGTTA
>WTBG01000193.1 GCA_013139225.1 Deltaproteobacteria bacterium | reverse complement strand
CATTTCAACTACCACAACTCCTTCTGGAACCTCAAGTATTTGTGATACCGCTTTGGCATCAAAGAATCCAACATGGACAGTCCCCAGTCCTTTTGAATGAGCAGCCAGGGTCAGGTTCTGCATGGCCAATGCAACGTCGAACATACACCAGTCATCCTTATCGGTTACTGCTTTTCCTTTAAAATAACCAGCTTTTGCCAATTGGGCACAGGCTACTATCACAACGG
Source organism: Deltaproteobacteria bacterium (assembly GCA_013139225.1). GTDB lineage: Bacteria > Desulfobacterota > WTBG01 > WTBG01 > WTBG01 > WTBG01. The sequence continues at coordinate 5,647 of WTBG01000193.1, read as the reverse complement.
GAGCTTCAGTAAAGGAGGAGAGTGCGGGATTCCCCGGGGGAAGTGTTCCTGCCAGGTTTCTTTTTAAATCAGGGTTTTTTACTACAATAAATTTCCAGCATTGAGTATTAGCCCAAGAAGGAGCCCATCGTGCAGCTTCCAGCACCTCTGTTAAATCATTGTCAGGTACAGGATTTGTCTTGTACTTTCTGATACTCCTTCTGTTCTTAATCGCCTCTAAAACTTCCATTTCTCACTCCTTATCACTCAATTGGTTTTGTCAAAACAAACCACAGAGAATACAGCGCAGCAAAGTTGCAACCAAAACAAGTATAACCACGAAGAATGAAACTAAACTTACTGTTTTCTCAAAAACATAAATTGCCTCTTTCTTGTCATTCCTGCGGAAGCTGGAATCCAGTGATTTCAGTTTATTATGGACTCCCGCTTTCGCGGGAGTGACTCGATTTTTGCTTTTTACGAAGACATCAAACTTTGCTAAAAAAACACGATGTTGCAGGTTTGTAGTACAGAGTTTTTAAAATATATATTTTCTCTCTGTGTCCTCTGTGGTTTCATGTTTTCCCCTTTGGCTACCGTTCATGTATTGTTAAGTAACAAATATACCTCTCCCTGTCAAGATTCATGTACCAAAACCAAAAAATCCTTGACAGGCAAAAAGTTACTGTGTTACTTAATATATGAATTGGCCTTCATTTTGGCTGTATTAACGTCAACTTAAAAATATTAATAGGAGGCTTTAAGTGACTGAAAAGAAGATACGGGCAATGGTAGCAAAGCCGGGTTTGGACGGACATGATAGAGGTGCCAAAGTAATATCCCGTGCCCTACGGGATTCTGGTATGGAAGTAATTTATACTGGCTTAAGACAAACTCCGGAACAGATTGTTAGTGCTGCAATACAGGAAGATATTGATGTCCTGCTGCTTAGTATACTTTCAGGTGCACATGACCATCTGTTTTCTGCAATCATGCAGGGATTGAAAGAGAAAAAGATGGACAAGGTTCTTGTAATAGGAGGTGGAGTAATTCCACAAGAAGATATCCCAAATCTAAAAAAAGCCGGAGTTTCAGAAATCTTTGGTCCAGGCACATCCACTGAAACAATCATCACCTACGTTAAGGAACACCTCCCTTCCTAAACAGCTATCCATACTCGGTCACTATTTATGGAACTGGTAAAAGAGGCATTGAACGGTTCTGAACGTGCCATTGCTCAGCTCATAACTATGGTAGAGAATGAGCTTCCTGGTTGGATGGAGGCTATGAAACAGGTCTATCCACACACAGGGAATGCTTACCTCATTGGATTCACGGGTCCTACGGGTTCGGGCAAAAGCACTTTAGTGGATAGAGTTGCGCTTGCTCTGCACAACCAGAACTATAGCATAGGTATTATAGCCATTGATCCTTCCAGCCCTTTTACTGGAGGGGCTCTTTTGGGTGATCGTGTCCGAATGCGTGAAGTAACCGATAAGGAGGGTGTTTTTATTAGAAGTCTTGGAACGAGAGGAGGTCTGGGAGGGATATCTCAGGCAACCTCTGATGTAATCAAAATCCTTGACGCTTCTGGTAAAGACTGCATACTTATCGAAACCATCGGCATAGGACAGGATGAGGTTGAAGTTGTGCAAATAGTAGATACTTCCATTGTAGTTTCTGTTCCAGGCCTGGGCGATGATATTCAGACGCTCAAAGCGGGCATTATGGAAATTGGAGACATATTTGTGGTTAACAAGTCTGATCGTGAAGGAGCAGATCATGTTGTAACCATGATCAGTGCTATGTTGGATTTGAACCCTTTGACCACTGTTTGGAGACAACCCATAGTAAAAACGATTGCCACTGAAAATCAGGGAATCGACGAACTGATTGAGCAGATTATGCTCCATCGCAAACATCTTACCGAAAACGACTTATTAAATGCTAAACGGAAAGAAAGAATAGGCAGGGAAATCACTAAATTACTTGAGCAAAAGATATCCCAGTATGTGCATGATAGAATTAAAGGAATGCATCCTTTTGAAGATCTTATTGAACAGATTAACAACCGAGAGAACGATCCTTATTCCAGTGTTGACATTTTATTAAATCTATTAGAAGAGAAATAACAAACATAAAACCACAGAGGACAAGGAAAGGAGAGAAAGATGAAAGTAACAAAATTAGATCACATAGGAATTGCAGTAAAGAATATGGATGAAGCCCTTGCATTTTATCGTGACACATTAGGTCTCTCATCTGTGGGTGAAGAGGTAATTGATGAACAGAAAGTCAAAGTTGCATTTCTGCCCCTAGGTGATACGGAACTGGAATTACTGGAATCCACTTCTCCGGACGGCCCTGTTGCAAAGTTTATTGAGAAGAGAGGCGAAGGCATTCAACATGTAGCACTTAGAGTTGAAAATATTGAGGAGGCATTGAAAGAACTGAAAGAGAAAGGTTTTCGTTTGATTGATCAACAACCACGTTATGGTGCAGGTAATGCCAAGATTGCCTTTCTTCATCCTAAGGCAACGGGGGGAATCCTCTTAGAGATATCGGAAAGAGAATGAAAGAGAAGATGATGCAGGATACAAAGATGCAGGATACAGAAGGCCCCCCTATGAATACGAATAAGAATAAGCAAACAATTTACGAGAGGGTTTTTAAGATGAAGCGAATGAGTGCCTTTGCAATATTTATAGTTCCCCTTTTGGTAACGTTTACGAATGCAGATACTGGGAAGTCTTTAGAGCAGAAAATAGCAAATAAGGCAGCAAGTAGAATTGAGGGTGCCTTTGGTGCCAGGATTGGCGATAAATTTGATGTGGAAACGGCAATAGGGAAGTCCCATATGACGGATGGAACTCCTTTATACAAATTTACCCCCATCAATCCATATGATAAGTTTGACACCTATTATATCCTTATAACTCCTGTAACAAAAATAATCTATTCAATTTGGGCACAAGGTGAAATGGAAAATGATGATGCTTGCAAACATGAACAAAAAGTGTTGATGGAGTTATTGACTGGAAAATATGGTTCTACAAAAGGAACAAGCTATTCAAATGTATTCTATGATGTCGCAAGAATAACACAAGGTGATCGGGACATTTACACGGATTGTACAGAGTCTGAGAAAATTACATTGAAGGTTATATATATTGATCATAAATTAGAAAAACAAGCTGAGGAAGAGAGCCTTGTATTGGAAGCTGCTGAAGAGAAAACGGATGAAATAAAATTAATCAATAAAATTGTTGTTGTCAAAACTTTTGAAGAACCAAGTCCTCTAACTCTTTTTGCACCACAGGGGACTACGGTGATTTGGGTAAACCACTCCAGATATGCTGTAGAGATAATTTTTGTTGGGAAACAAGTTGTGCTTGCCTGTAGTTCTCCAGCGAACTTTTTTATTGGTAAGGACGGGTCTTATGAATCTAACAAAATTTCTTCAGGTGGAACTGCGAGTCTATGTTTTGTTGAGAGAGGAAGGTATGCATATAAAACCAAACCTTCAAAAGCTTTTTTCCTGGGGAAGAAAGGCAAGGAACACTACGGAACCATTTGGATAAAATGATGTTATTCATACTACAAAGCATGTGCTTAAACTGACAATTAACGTCTTGCAACTGGCTTTTAACATCCAACCAGTATCTTTTGGATTTTTACCTTTCACATTCTTTGGCTTTTTCCCACAATAAATCCATTTCTTTAAGAGTTGCTTGTTTGATATCACGGTCAGCATCACGTAATGATTTTTCAATGTAGTGGAATCGATTTATAAACTTTTTATTGGTTTTCCTGAGTGCTTTTTCTGAATCCATTTTCATGAACCTTCCGAGATTTACTAAGGAGAAGAAAACGTCTCCAAGCTCGTTTTCTATAGCTTTGCTTTCTTTGTCTTCAATGCTCTTTTTTAGCTCTTCAAGCTCTTCTTCAATTTTGCTGATGACTTGGTTTGGAGTCTGCCAATCAAATCCTACTCGGGATGCTTTTTGAGTGAGGAGTTGAGCTTGAAAAAGTGCGGGCAAGAAATCGTGGACACCGTCTAAGATGGATTCACCAATAGCTGGTTTACCTTCCTCTTCTTTAATTTTACGCCAGTTCGTTTTTACCTCGTCAGTATCTTTAACCCTTTTATCCCCGAAAACGTGCGGATGACGTCTGATCATTTTGTCCATTACCATCCCGATCATTTCATAGATATTAAAATCATCTCTCTCGCGAAATATATCCACCAAAAAAACGATCAGAAAAAAAAGATCACCAGACTCCTCTTTGATTTTTGAAGAATCATTAAGGTCAATGGCATCAAGCACTTCGTAGACTTCGCCGACAAGATAAGATTTTAGATCAGATACTTTCTGCTCTCTATCCCAGGGACAACCATCAGGTCCTCTTAATTTTCTAACCAGTTCTACAAGTTCTTCCAGATTGTTTTTGCCTTTCATCGATTCTCCCTTAGCTAACTAACTGTAATTTAAAGATTAATAATTATTATTTTCAATATGAAAATGCTTGCATTTAAGATTTTTGTATGATAGGTAATTTAATCATTAATGCATATTAGAGCAGGAGATTGTACCCCCGTTGTTTTGAGCAGCGGGGTTATTCAATTTTAAACCTTTTCTGCCGATAAGAAACGGGATGAATATTGTACATAATGTTATTTCTTTTAATACCAGTAGCGAGACAGATATCATAGATATTACTTCTGAAGTGGAAGACATGGTACAATCTTCAGGGATTGAGAATGGTAATCTTCTGCTTTTCATCTCGGGTTCTACAGCGTCTCTTACTACTATCGAGTACGAATCTGGTGTGATAAACGATTTAAAAAGGGCCATTGAAAAGATAGCTCCTCAAGGTATACAATATGAGCATGACAGTCGCTGGGGAGATGGCAATGGTTACTCACATGTAAGAGCTGCTCTCCTAGGAGCTTCTTTAAATATTCCTGTAAGAGAGAGCAGACTGCTGCTGGGAACCTGGCAGCAAATTGTTTTACTTGATTTTGATAATCGCCCAAGAAAGAGAGACGTTCAAGTTCAGATTTTGGGAGTCTGACGCAAAAACAATCTTCCTTTTGCTTAAGGGGTTTTATTGGCCAAGAAAAATATAGAAACAACCTCAAAATTGACTTTCGAAGACAACCATCTCGTAAAAGCCCTGCTTGGAGAATATGATGAAAACTTGAAGTTCATTGAAAAAGCTCTAAAAGTCAAGATTAATGTAAGAGGTAATGCCATTAGTGTTCATGGAGAAACAGATAATGTTCAACTAACCAAGAGATTAATGCAAGAGCTTTACTTTCTTATTGAATCCGATCACTCTATTTACCATAATGAGATTGATTATGCCATCAAGATTTTAAGAGATGATGAAACTGCTAATTTAAAAAATATCTTTCTGGATACGATTCATGTTTCTCCTAAGCAACGACTGATTTCACCAAAAACCATTGTTCAAAAACAGTATATTGATGCCATTAGAAAATATGATATAGTAATTAGCATTGGACCGGCAGGAACAGGTAAAACATATTTAGCCATGGCCATGGCTATTGCTGCACTGACTAAAAAAGAGTTTGATCGCATTATTTTAACTCGCCCGGCTGTAGAAGCTGGTGAGAAACTGGGGTTCTTGCCTGGTGACCTTT
>WTBG01000361.1 GCA_013139225.1 Deltaproteobacteria bacterium | reverse complement strand
AGAAAAATGATTCATGGGAAAAATTAAGGATCTTAAAAATATCTCTAATGAGATGAATGAAAAATGTGCTAATATGGGATTGCAAGTAAATTGATTAAGGTATTGAGGAATTAGACGATTGCGGATTTCTGATTTCGGATTGCGGAATCCAAGGATGTGCAATATGGGATGTGAGATATGAGAATAAGATGCTGTGCTGGATGCAATAAGAAACCGAGGGTGCAGGGGTCAGGGAACAGGGGACAGGAAATACAAAATTAGTTTTTTTCGTGACCTTCGTGGTTCAATGTTATGCAGGAGGGATGTATGTTTGGTTTTACCGGGAAACTTCTCCATGTGGATTTAAATTCTACTGTCAGATCAATTAAAAATCTTGATGAAAATATTGCTAAGCACTACCTGGGTGGAGGCGGATTGGCTGCTCATATTTTGTCTTCGATGAACTGGGGAATTGACCCACTTAGCCCTGAGAACAGGTTGGTTTTTATTACGGGTCCTTTAACAGGGACTCCTGTTCCCCTATGTTCAAGGTATTCCGTGTGCGCAAAATCTCCCTTGACAAATATTTGGGGAGAGGCACATGCAAGTGGCTTCTGGGGACCAGAGCTTAAGGCAGCGGGGTTGGATGGAATTATTTTTGATGGGAAAGCAGATAGACCTGTTTATCTGTTGATTAAGGATAGTAAGGTTGAGATAAAAGATGCACGTCACCTTTGGGGAAAAGATGCTATTGAGACTGAAAATGATATCAGGGAAGAGTTAGGTGATAGAAATATCAGAGTTGCCTGCATAGGACCTGCAGGTGAGAAGCTGTCTCGTATTGCAGCTATCATTAATGATCATGGAAGGGCAGCAGCTCGTTGTGGCATAGGTGCAGTGATGGGCTCTAAAAATCTCAAGGCAATAGCAGTTCGGGGAACAAAAGAGGTTAAAGTAGCAAGACTGGAAGAACTCCGTCAATTAGCTGGGGAATTAGTAAAACTTGCAAGAGAATCAACAGCGGGCAAATATCTTGGGGACTATGGGACTGCTGGTGGTATGGATCCATTTCATGAATTTGGTGATGTGCCTGTTAAAAACTGGAAACAGAGTTTCTGGGAGGAGGGGTGCCATAAGGTTTCAGGTCAGATTATGGCAGAAACTATTTTAACAGGTCGCTCTGCTTGCAAAAGATGTCCTATCGGTTGTGGGAGATTAATTGAGATTAGTGAAGGACCTTATAAAGGCCTTAAGGGTAAGGGTCCTGAGTATGAAACGGCAGCCGCTTTTGGCCCTCTTTGCTTAAATGATGATTTGCCTGCGATAGCTAAGGCTAACGATCTTTGTAATCGGTATGGTTTGGATACTATTTCTACCGGGGCTATTATAGCTTTTGCTTTTGAGTGTTATGAAGAGGGGTTGATCACAAAAGAAGAAACTGATGGAATAGAACTTAACTGGGGTAATGCCGATTCCATTGTTAGAATGGTTGAGAAGATTGGTAAAAGAGAAGGATTCGGTAATCTTTTAGCAGAAGGCTGTAAAAGGGCAGCTGTAAAGATAGGGAAAGGTGCAGAACAGTTTGCCTTTCATATAAAGGGACTAGAACTTCCTATGCACGATCCCCGAGCTTTTGCCAGTTGGGCAGTGTCGTATGGTACATCTAATCGTGGTGCGTGTCACATTCAGGCTCCTACCTTCTGGCTTGAGAGAGGGCTTACCTTTCCTGCTATAGGCCTTGATGATCCAGGAGATCGTTTTTCGCCAGAAGGGAAGGGCAGGTTGACCAAGATATTTCAGGATTTCTGTGAGGTAGTAGAATCAGCAGGAATCTGTAAATTTGCCTTATATGGTGATTTTCGTTCTCACCATGTTGTTTCTTTGCTGCGTTGTGCTACAGGGTGGGATCTTAAACTGGATGAGATGATGAAAACAGGTGAGAGGTCTTTTAATCTCAAAAGATTAATTAATGTTAAATGTGGAATATCCAGGAAGGATGATGTTTTGCCTGAAAGAATTCTAACCCAGTCCATCCCAGATGGGGGAACGAAAGGTTATTTGCCTGACCAGGAGAAGATGCTCAAGGATTATTATCAAGAGAGAGGATGGGATGAAAACGGCATTCCCACTTCTGGAAAACTACAAGAGCTATCATTAAACAGGGATGAATAAATGAAGGTATTACAGTTTATAGTAGTGATTCTTTTAGTATTGATTGTTCCCTTCCCAGTTTCTTCCCAGGATCATTCGGTCTTTATGCGTGAGGGGGATGCTCTTTGGGAGAAAAGAGGAGTGTTAGAAAATGCTGAGGCATCTATTATTCCCGATAGGAAGGTGCTGGAAGCAGATGCGAATAGTTATGAAGCCTGTTGGAAAATAGCACGTGCTTACTCTTTTCTGGGAGATATGCTCCCCGAGACTAAGGTGATGAGGGATCGCCATAAGGAGAGAGGTGTAGAGGGCATGCAATATGCAAAAAAGGCATTGGAACTGAACCCGCAGGGGATTGAAGGACATTACTACTATACACTCTCCCTGGCCCAGTATAGCAAAGGTATAAGTATCATTAAGGCATTAGCAAAAGGTTTGGGACCTGACTATGAGGAGCACATAGGCAAAGCTCTTGAGATTGATAAGACGTATGATTATGCTGGACCTTTAAGAGCTGTGGGGAGATACTGGTATAAGCTTCCCTGGCCCAAGCGAGATATAAAAAAATCTATTGGATATTTAGAAGAAGCAGTTGCATCTGCTCCCACAAACATCCGTGGTCATGTCTATTTAGCTGAATCGTATCTAAAAGCTAAAGACAAAGAACTGGCAAAAGAGCAACTACAAAAAGCTCTCGAAATAGTGCCTGATCTTAAGATAGAAGTTGATGCCAAAAGGTGGAAGAGGAGGGTAAAGGAATTGTTAAAGGAAAAGTTCTAAAAGTCCTCGCATGGTAAAATATATAATGTTGGTTTGTTCAACTCGTAGAAATTGGAGGTC
>WTBG01000297.1 GCA_013139225.1 Deltaproteobacteria bacterium | reverse complement strand
TCATTTATGGACGGAATATTAATAATTGACAAACCCAGCGGCATTACTTCATACCAGGTTGTGAAAAAAGTAAAAAAAACTTTGAAAGCAACAAAGGTTGGACATGGTGGAACCTTAGACCCCCTGGCTACCGGTGTCTTACCCATCTTCCTCAATAAAGCGACAAAATTATCTCCTTTCTTGATGAACGGCATTAAAAGATACCGTGCGACCATGAAATTGGGCATCGAAACTGACACGTTAGACCGGGATGGTAAGATTACTGCTGAAAACAACTGCATTCCGGAAGACCATCAGCTGATTACTACAACCATCAACGCATTCAAAGGCACGATCGAACAAATTCCCCCTATGTTTTCAGCCTTAAAGTATAAAGGCACACCACTTTACAAACTTGCCAGAAGGGGAATAACACTAAATCTCAAAGCACGTCAAGTTATCATACATGAAATTAAAGTACATGAGATAAACCTTCCTCATATAACCTTTGAAGTGTGTTGCTCTTCAGGAACCTATGTCAGGACCCTGTGCGCTGATGTTGGGAAAAAACTCGGCTGTGGTGCTCACCTGACAGGGTTGAAAAGACTACAAAGTGGGAATTTCCTATTAGATGATTCTATCAGCCTGGATCAATTAAACAATTTAGCTGAACAAAATTCATTGAAAAAAAATCTGTTTTCTCTGTCCAAATCATTCGATAACCTGCCAAATGTTATGGTAAAAAATCAGGTTGCCACCATTCTTAAAAAAAACAGAACCGTCCCAGTCTCCTGCCTGAGAGATACTCCCCTACCATCCATGAAGAAGGGAGATTTCTTCAAAGCACCTTGTCAAGGAGACAATCTCATCGCTATCGTACAATCTCTAATCAATAATAACAGCTTTTCTATGATGCCTGATAAAGAAAGGGCATGGAAGTTAGTTTGTTTTTTTAATCCTCAAGAAAACACTTTACACTAAACAATTTAGTCATAGGAGGAATCAATGACACTGGAACCTAATCAAAAAAGAGAAGTCATAGAAAAACATAAAGCCCATGAAAAGGATACTGGTTCCCCTGAAGTGCAAATTGCACTTCTAACAGAAAGGATCATCTACCTTACCAATCACTTTAAAACACACAAGAAGGACCATCACTCACGCCAGGGACTAATAAAAATAGTCAATCAGAGAAGGAGTTTGCTCAACTATCTCAAGAGGAATAATCCACCAAAATACAGAAAGTTGATCGAGGAACTGGGCATTAGAAAATAAAAACAAGGAGACTAAACACCATGATTAAAAAAGTTGAATTTGAATGGGGGAATAGAACCCTCTCTATTGAAACAGGAAGAATGGCTAAACAAACTAGTGGAGCTGTTACCGTGCAATATGGCGACAGTATTGTTTTAGTCACTGCTGTAGCTTCCAAAGAACCAAGGGAAAAGATAAGTTTTTTCCCCCTAACTGTGGATTACCAAGAAATGACTTACGCCGCTGGGAAGATTCCAGGTGGCTTTTTTAAAAGAGAAGGGAGACCCAGTGAAAGAGAAATCCTAACTTCACGATTTATCGACCGTCCCTTAAGACCTCTCTTCCCTGAAGGGTTTACCCATGAAGTTCAGATCATCGCAACAGTTCTTTCAGCAGACCCCGAAAACAATCCCGATATTTTAGCCCTTATCGGTGCCTCTGCAGCATTAGAGATTTCTGACATTCCATTTAAAGGACCTATTGCAGGAATACGGGTGGGGAAAATAGACAATCAATTAGTCATCAATCCATCCTGCGAACAGCTTGAGAAAAGCATGCTTGAACTCATCATAGCGGGCAGCAGTGAAGCAATTGTCATGGTTGAAGGAGAAGCCGATATCCAATCTGAAGAAACCATTATGGAAGCTCTTTCCTTTGGTCATCAATCACTAATGAATATTTTAGACATTCAGCTGGAACTAAAAAAAGCTGTGGGGAAAACAAAAATAGCTTTCCAACCGCCATCTCACGATGAGACCTTGTATCAGAAAGTTTTTGATGCTGCCCACGATAAAATAAAACAGGCAATCAGCATACATGGTAAATTAGAGAGAAACGAAACTGTAAGACAGATTGGGAAGTCAACTCTTGAAGCGTTACTGGTCGAACATGAAGGCATGGAGATAGAAATCAGCAACATTTTAAATAAAATGGAGGAAGAACTGATAAGGAGTCTTATCACTAGCGAAAGGAAAAGGATTGGTGGAAGGAACTTTGACGAGATAAGAGAAATTTCCTGTGAAGCAGGAGTATTACCTCGCACCCATGGTTCCGCCTTATTCACCCGGGGAGAGACACAGGTGCTGGCTTCAACAACACTTGGAACCACAGCTGATGAGCAACGGATTGATTCTCTTATGCAAAATGGCAAAAAATCATTTATGCTACACTACAACTTCCCGCCTTTTTCAGTAGGAGAAGTTAAGTTCCTGCGAGGTCCCAGCAGGAGGGAAATTGGACATGGGGTTCTGGCAGAAAAAGCCATTGCGAAAGTACTTCCCTCAAATGATGAATTCCCTTATACGATACGTATCGTATCAGAAGTTCTAGAATCTAACGGGTCTTCTTCCATGGCAACAGTATGTGGATCTATCCTCTCTTTGATGGATGCTGGTGTACCAATTAAAAACCCTGTGGCAGGAATTGCTTTGGGTTTAATCAAGGAGGAGGATGAATTCATTGTTCTCTCAGACATATTAGGAGATGAAGACCACATTGGAGATATGGACTTTAAAGTGGCCGGTACCAGGGAAGGAATCACGGCCCTTCAGATGGATATCAAGATCACCGGAATAACAACAGATGTACTCAAAAAAGCCCTCCACCAGGCAAGAGAAGGCCGTTTATTCATTCTAGATAAAATGGAAGCAACCATAAAAGAACCACGTCGTTCTCTCTCTGTGTGGGCTCCCCGTATTGCAACCATACAGCTAAAGACAGAACAAATTGGTGGGGTCATAGGACCAGGTGGCAAGGTCATCAAAAATATTATTGAACAAACTGGCGCCAAGATTGAAATAGATGATACAGGAAAAGTCAATATTTACTCCAGCAGCACCGAATCAGTTGAAAAAGCAATAAAAATGGTTCATGAAATCACCCAGGAAGCAGAAGTCAACAAAATATATCTTGGAAAAGTAAGACGCATCATGGATTTCGGTGCCTTTGTGGAAATCTTTCCTGGAACGGATGGACTTGTCCACATTTCCCAGTTAGCCGAAGGACGTGTCAAAAGTGTTAGAGACGTTCTCGAAGAAGGTGATGAAGTAATGGTAAAGGTCCTGGAAATAGACAAACAAGGTAAAATTAAACTCAGCCGTAAAGAAGCATTGAACCAGTCAGTCACATCATCATAAAACCCAATAAAGTTGCCTGCAAGTTCTCACAGAAGGGAAAAGCATGTACCAAAAAACCGTGCTGGACAATGGTATTAAAATTGTTACAGAACAAATCCCCCATGTTCACTCTATTGCACTGGGTATATGGATCATAACGGGCTCCCGCGATGAGGATAAATCAGAAAATGGCATCGCTCATTTTATTGAGCATATGCTATTTAAGGGGACAAAGAAACGCACTGCTCTGGAAATCGCTAAGGAAATTGATTCAGTAGGAGGCATACTCAACGCCCTTACCGGCAAAGAATATACGGGAATCTATGCAAAGGTCCTGGATAAAAACATAGATTTGGCTTTTGATTTGCTCGCTGATATATTCCTCAATTCTACATTTGATTCAAGAGAAATTGAGCGGGAACGCGATGTAATCTTCCAGGAAATTCATCTTTCTGAAGATATCCCGGATGAACATATTCAAGAACTTTTCAGCAAATCCTATTTTAGGGATCACCCGCTGTCTAAACCTATTTTAGGAAATGTTGAGACCGTAAGTAACCTCGATCGGGAAAAACTTATTTCCTTCTTTCACCAAAATCACTACCAACCTTCCAAAGTTGTCATCTCTGCTACCGGCAACTTAAATCATAACAAGATTGTAAATGGGTTCAAGAAGAGTTTCGATTCTGTTTGTGAACAAAGCACAACCCCCTATCGCAGCTCCCTACAACCAGTCTCAAGCTTTTCTATTCATACCAAAGAATTGGAACAGGTTCATCTATGCATTGGTACTAAAGGTGTTGCTCAAAATCATCCTTTGCGATATGCAGGTTACATACTGAACACTATCCTGGGTGGGAGTATGAGCTCCCGCTTATTCCAGGAAATCAGAGAAAAAAAAGGGCTTGCTTATGCTATATACTCCTACTTCTCTTCTTACTTTGATGCTGGAGTGTTTGCTGTATATCTGGGGGTAAGCAAAAAAACAGCAAGTGAAGCCGTAAAATTAGTAATTGATGAACTGCATACATGTAAAGATAACGGCATTTCCGACTCTGAACTTAAAACCGCTAAGGAACAGCTCAAGGGCAATACCCTTTTAGCCTCTGAAAACGTCGATAGCAGAATGACCAGATTGGCCAAATGTGAAATTTACTTTAACAGATTTATTCCCATAGAAGAGATTATTGAAAATATTGATAAAGTCACCTCCCAAGAAATAAAAGATCTTGCCCAAGAAATATTTGATAGCGATTACCTATCCCTAGCTGCTTTGGGTCCCATCAACCATAAAGACTTAACACCAGATTTACTGGATATTTGACAGCCTACACCTTAAACACACCTATGGTTATACCAAATCCCATAAACAATTATCAAAAGAAAATAAACAGTGAGCTGGATATATTTTTCAACTCTCTGAAAAAGAGATACCATAATCTCGATTATACCAGGATACTCATAAAATCTATGGAGGATTTTTCGAAGAGAGGGGGGAAAAGGCTAAGACCCATTTTAATGATCCAGGGCTACAACCTCTTTAAACCTGAAAACCATGAGATTATAAAAACCTCTATCTCTATTGAAATGATCCACAATTTTCTTCTTGTTCATGATGACGTGATGGATCGTGATACTTTGAGGAGAGGTGGTCTCACTATAAATAAATTATATAGCAATTATTTTAAATCAAGCTTCAATAATAGTTCGGATACTCACCTCGGAAATGCCACAGCCATAACCATTGGCAACATCTTTTGCTCTCTTGGAAACGCCGTCATTGGCAACTCCTCTTTCCCAGAAAAAAATAAGTGCAAAGCACTTAATGCTATCAGTGGCATAATAACCAATGTTGGTATTGGACAGTGCTACGACATTATGTACAGTAGAAAGGGGGATCTTACAGAAAAAGAACTTCTAATCATGTACAATCTCAAAACAGCAGTCTATTCCTTCAGCGGACCTTTGGTTCTGGGAGCAACACTGGCTGGAGCAAGCAAAACCAGTATTAAAAAAATGGAATCGTTCTCAAAACCTCTCGGATTGGCCTTTCAAATCAAAGATGACCTTTTAGACCTCTATGGTACAGAAAGCATGT
>WTBG01000118.1 GCA_013139225.1 Deltaproteobacteria bacterium | reverse complement strand
GTATCCAGTATCATTTCAGCAGTCAAACCTAACGGGGCAAGCAGCGCAACCAAATAACGAATGATCAATAAGTATGGTAAGGAGGTTTTTTTGTCAGACCGTTTAAAGCTTGCAACACATGATTTGTTTCACAGTATTATTGACAAACTTCGCTTGAGTGAAAATACTGTGATCTTAATTATAGCGTCCATAGTTGGGTTGATTGGGGGCTTTGGTGCTGTAGGGTTTCGCAGCCTGATCGAACTTGTTCAGACAATTGCTATCGGGGGCCATGGTAACATATTAGAAATCGTTGTCGCTCTGCCCTGGTACAAGAAATTGTTTATCCCATCGATCGGTGGATTGATTGTAGGACCACTGATATATTTTCTGGGAAAGGAGACTAAGGGTCACGGAGTACCAGAGGTAATGGAGGCTGTGGCTCTGCAGGGTGGTAAGATCAGGTCGCGCGTAATGTTTTTGAAAACCTTTGTCTCTGCAGTTACAATTGGTACAGGTGGTTCGGTGGGACGTGAAGGGCCCATTGTGCAGATAGGTTCTAGTTTGGGATCTACATTTGGCCAGTGGCTCAAAGTAAGTCAGGAAAGATTAAAAGTTCTTGTTGCCTGTGGTGCAGCAGCAGGTATAGCAGCAACCTTTAATGCACCAATTGCAGGGGTAATGTTTTCTGTGGAGATTATACTTGGTAACTATGCGATTACAACGCTCGTGCCACTTATTATGTCTTCTGTAATGGCGACTATTGTAGGCAGATGGTATTTTGGGGACATTCCTGCATTTGAAATTCCATACTATGTACTTGGAAACGCATGGGAGATGGGCCCCTATATAATTTTAGGTCTTTTAGCAGGAGTTGTGGCAGTTGGATTTGTAAAGCTGTTGTACTCTTTAGAAGACTTTGCTGATAAGATTCCATTAAAAGACTTTATTAAAACCCCTCTTATTCTCTCATTGATTGGAATAATGATATTGTATTTCCCTTATGTTTATGGTGTGGGCTACGATACTATCACTTCTGTACTTAAAGGTGAGATGGTGTGGTATATGCTGCTGCTTCTCATCCCGATTAAAATGCTCGCCACGTCTATTACTCTTGCTGCCGGAGGATCAGGAGGAATCTTTGCCCCATCGCTGTTTCTTGGTGCGGTATTTGGCGGTTTGTTTGGCAGCCTGATGAATTTCCTTTTCCCTGATGTTGTAATTTCGTCAGGCGCATATGCTGTGGTTGGGATGAGCGCAATGGTTGCAGGTACCACCCATGCACCCATTACTGCATTTCTGGTAATCTTTGAGATGACAGGTAATTACAAGCTGATTCTTCCTCTTATGTTGTGTTCCATCCTGGCTTCGTTTGTTGCCTCAGTAATAAAGAAAGATTCTATATACACAATGAAGCTCACCCGCCGGGGTGTAGATCTTTCCCAGGGCATGGAAGTGTCCATTATGCAGACAACAAAGGTCAGGGATGTAATGAACCGTAATATGGTGGTGCTTGATGAAAGCATGGGTTTTAATGATCTTTTACAAAAGGTGATCAATTCTAATGAAGCGTATTACTATGTGAAAGATGGTGAGGGGAAATACCAGGGTTCGTTCAACGTCCACGATGTAAAGGAAGTGTTGAGCGAGCAGTCGCTGGCGGGGCTGGTAGTGGCAAAAGACATTGTGCCAATTTCTGTAAGCCCTTCAATCGAGAGGGACGCTACCCTTGCTCAGTGTATGAGGAAATTCAGCATTTATGAGATGGAAGAACTCCCTGTAGTTGATAATGAAAACAATAATAAGTTAATTGGCAAAATAGGCAGACGGGATATCATAAATGTTTACAACCGTGAAATTCTACGCCAGGGATCGCTCGGGCTGAAATTTATTCAGGGCAAACTCTCTGAGAAACCTCCGACTCAAAACTTTATTGACCTGCCTTCCGGGTGTGAAATAAATGTTATTCCTGTAACTGAAGCAATGCAGGGACACACCTTGCAAGAACTGGACATTCGTCACAGCTACGAGGTGACCGTTGTTGCCATTAATCGAAGTGGGGAGCGGGGGGAGAGAGAAGTAATAATACCAGCCCCTGATGAGGTCCTGAGAAAAGGCGACATGCTTGTAGTTCTAGGGGAGGGCGATGTTCTTAAACACTTTAAAGAGGTGTTTAGTAAAGTAAAATGAAAGTGAACTAAAGTGCCTAAAGTTTTTAAGTTCAATACATAACGATGTGTGATGTGAGATCTGTGATATGGGATAAAAAGATTATTTTAAATCTCACATCCCATATCACACATCGCAAATCCCTCTATCCCAAAATCCGCAATCGTTTAGTTCCGCAACTTTACACGTAACACGCAACTCGTAACATGTTCATCTTCTGTTTCCTAATTCCTACCCCCCTGACCCCCTAGTCTTTTGCCAAGTTTCTCACCACCCTCATATTCCTTAAATCATCTTTTAGGTCTTTGCGAGGGGTTTCCATAATGCCTGGGAGGTGAGTAAGCAGAGGATGGTTCACGATGTTTTTAAAACCTTTTAACCCTATATATCCCTTGCCGATGTGCCAGTGTCTATCCGAGTGGGAGG
>WTBG01000191.1 GCA_013139225.1 Deltaproteobacteria bacterium | reverse complement strand
TATTTTTACAAGTTACTGTATCGAGCAGATAATCTTACAGAAAAAAAGGTGAAACTTTTTGATCAAAACTTTGAGCTTGTAGATATCGATACAGGTATTGTCATTGAACGGATACGATGCTGGAATTGGCAAAGACAAAACATGAGTGTTCCTTGTAACGTCGCAGAAATTGGTCCAAAGAGAGCAATTACAAAAGAAATCCGTTTCGATTATTCTACTGATGAAAAATTTGCGAGTGGCATTAGCGTTAGAATGAGTGGCCTCAGTTTTGAGAAAGGTGAGACCACGATTGATTTTTATGCGAAGCCGAAACACTAGCAGATGCCAATCGATCGTTGTAGCTTTGCCTCCCCCCCCTTAACCCCAAGTAATTTCCAAGGAGTATATAGTCGATGAGTATCCCAAAGACAAAATCCATCTCTAAAATTGAGAGCAAAATGGAGGGGATGGATGAGAATTCCCTCCGTTACCACACACTTCAATCAGCGAGACGTTTCAAGACTTCGTGGATTGAACTGGGTCAGTATCTTAAGACTGTATGGAGAGAAAAGCATTATAAGCATTGGGGGTATATAAGTTTTGAAAGTTATTGTTCTAAAGAAATAGGTGTTAAAAACTCAACCGCTCTAAAACTTTTAAGATCTTATTATTTTCTTGAGAGGGAAGAGCCGGTATTTTTAAAAACCAAATTGACTGACTCTGACAAGGTAGTTGAACTACCAAGCTTCAACTCAGTAGATATATTAAGGTTTGCAAAAGATAAGAAGGGGTTGCACGAGGAGGACTATAAAACTCTCAGGTATAGTGTGTTGGATAAGGGGGAAGATCCCAAAGAGGTTCGGAGCAAACTGCGAAATATACTTGAGTCTTATGCAGAGCTTGATCCTGATGAGGAAAAAAGGAAAAAGCAAACAGCGACTATTAATCGTTTTTTAAGTACCTTGAGGAGTCTCAGAAGAGAAATAGAGTACTCTGGAATGCTCCCCGGAAAAATTGTTGGGGAAGTGGACCAGCTTATTTCAAAAATAGAGGCTGAGATGTGAAGGGGAAATATCTTTCAACATAAAAAGTAGAAATGGAAATGCAAAAGATTGATCCTTCAGCAAGAGTTAGTGAAAAGGCAAGCATTAAAGATGATGTGATAATTGGGCCGTGGGTAATTATAGAGGATGAAGTTACTATTGGCACCGGAACCCTAATTGACGCACATTGTGTAATTAAAAAAGGGACAACTATTGGGAAGCAAAATGAGATTCACCCTGGTGCAATAATTGGAGAAGATCCTCAAGATCTGTTATTTGACAAAAATGTAGTTAGCTATGTGCAGATTGGAGATAACAATACCATTCGCGAGTATGCAACAATTCACAGAGGTACTGAGCATGGGTCAACCACTGTTATTGGAAATCATAATTTTCTTATGGCCCAGTCACACGTCGCACACAATTGTGTAATAGGAGATCACGTTGTTGTTTGTAATTGTGCACTTCTTTCCGGACATGTTGAGGTAGAAGACCATGGGTTTGTCTCAGGTGGGGTTGTTATCCAGCAGTTTGCCAGAATTGGGAAGCATGCCATTGTGGGAGGGAATACTAGAGTAAATACCAATATACCACCATTCATAAGAGCGGTTGGTTACGATGCTGAGGCTTATGGACTCAATATTGTGGGGTTAAGACGATGCGGTATGAGTAGGGAAACGATATCGAAGTTGAATCGCGCATATAAAATTCTTTTCAGGTCAAAACTTAGATTGGAGGAGAAACTTAAGAAGATTGAAGATGAAGTCGATTGTGACGAAGCACGACATCTTGTTTGTTTCGTACGCAAGCCTTCTCGCTACGGTTTCTGTCGGGAGGTTAAGCTAAAAGGCAGATCTGGGGAAGCGGGAGAGTAAAAGCTGAGAACTGATATCTGAAAATTATCTTACTCTGTTTTTATCTATGCAATAAATGTTTATTGTAAAAATGTCTGGAAAGGGAAAGTGTAACAAGAGCAGTTATAAACCATACTAACAATCCTTCAAGAGCATGACCGTTCATACCCAAAACAACCCAAGCGACAGTAGAAGCTGTTCCTACAGCAAATGCAACAAATGAGACCTGTATTGTAAATACTTCTCCATCCATAATGCCCCCCTGTTTATTCCATTACTTTTCTATTTTTCTGTCTTTTCATATACTGCCTATCGGCAAAATGTCTAACATCTATTAGAGAAAAGTATAATATCCAGGATCACTTTGTTTGCTGCAGCCTGTCCTACACATGCACAGAATGATTGTTGAAAAATACACTCTGTGTTTAATTCTGTTCCTTCCAGTTTAAATATCCCCTGAGATTCAAGGCAATAAAGATGACGTTTGCGACGATATTAGCAATACTATCCACCAGTATACCAAATATTAACCAGGAAATGCTTGCCACTATACCGAAAACAAATCCAAATCTCCTTCTCTCACCGAGATAGTATAAAGTGAGAAAAGTCATAATTATGGCAATCCAGTCTATGCCATGGTATTTAAATATAATTTCCATTTCTAATCACTTCTTCTCTGCAAATAATTCACAGGGTTTTCGATTGCACTTTCGTGCTCCCATTTTCGTCACTTTAATTTTATATAGTTG
>WTBG01000002.1 GCA_013139225.1 Deltaproteobacteria bacterium | reverse complement strand
GAAGTGTTGATTTCCGTACCATGACTCAAGAAAGATTTAATCAACTGGCACAACCTTTTTTTGAAAAAGAAGGAAGGGCCATTGCAAAAGATATCGATACTCTAAGAGCAGAACTCAGGGAAAATGGTGAAGAAAACTGGCTAAAACTTTTTTCGGTGTTTCCAGAAATGATATCAGTTCTTAAAAAAGTTATGGACAAGTTTGAGGTAGTAATCGCTACCACCAGGGACAGAGCATCCGTGTCCGCCATCCTTGAAAAACAGGGAATTATTATTAATGATCCCAAAATAATCAGCAGGGAGTTCTCTATTGATAAGAGAGAGCAAATGAAATTCATTACCAAAGAGTTTGGCGTTTCCTTCGAAGAGATTTTCTTCATTGATGACATCTTAGGGCACCTCAAACTGGTGGCATCTTTGGGGGTAAATGTAGTGCTTGCATCGTGGGGTTATTCCAACAGGCAGCAATTGTCGGAGGCTAAAGAAGAAGGGATTCCTATCCTCAAAGCACCTCATGATATTTTAAGTCGTCTGGAAGTGTCAGATTCTTAATCCCTTAACAATAAGTTAGTATAGAAGTTGTTCTAATGAAAAGACAAAGAACAAAAAATATTTGACAGAATCCTTTAAATTATATATAAGGGAAATCCTTGAGAGTGCATGTGTGCGGGAATTGGGTTCTTGTTAGAAAATTTATTGTTATTTATGAAGGGAGGCATTTAAGTATGAAAAAGTTTATTTATTTTCTGATTCCGCTATTTATGTCTATGCTGATTTATTCCTGTTCCGTTAAGAGTACAACCATTATTGTAGAGGAGACTGAAGAAGATGTTCCTGATATTCTTTTAGGTGCAGAAATGCCGGAGGACCACCAGGAGATAGAAACCGTTGCCTGTATGGAATGTCACACTATTCTGGTGGATGCTACATCTACAGCTACGCAGAGATTTCTGCAACGAAAGGGTGCGCTGGATAAGGAAGCGCTCTGGAAAGAGATCGTTGAGTTCTTCGGAGGAAGGCAGAGCACTGTTCTTGCAACTACCATCAATAATGAACCATATGTAACAACCATAGATTTTGCTCTTGATCCGGTCAACAAGGTAATGTATGCCCTTTCTGAAAAGGGAACCAGAAAACTGGCTCAGATGAAAATGAATCCCAAAGTGGCACTTGAGTATCACCAGCCCAGGGAGGAATACTCAAGACTATTCAGATGTCCTAAAACAGAATCGGATTCAGAAATATCCCTGAAAGACTGCCAGGAACTGAGAACAAAGATATTCCGCTGCCTTCAGATGAGGGGAGATGCACGGGTATTTGGTGCTGATGACCCACAATTTGAAGAAGGGTTGAGAGTTTTTAAAGCTAGTATTGATCCGGAGATGATAAGAAGGGGAATGGATATGACCTGCTTTACCCCCAAAGAAATACTCTTCTATGATTATCTCAGAAAAGATAGGGATCTAAATATCTTTCAATACTGGGAAAGATAGTTACCTTATCATGCTACCTTGTCTGTAAGGAGACTGTTAATGTTTTAAAACCGGTTTTTTGCAAGGTGCAGAAAACCGGTTTTCAGTTATTAGAGTCCATGGTGAGATTTACTGTATGATTGCTGTAAAAAAAGTAGAACAACAGAGTATTGATGAGGCAATTGCTGCTCTCCTTAAAGAAGTCAGGTTCACTCCAGAGAAAGGTAAGGGAATCTTCATCAAGCCCAATGTAGTAATTGGCACGGGTGACTCTTCAATCATTACTTCAGTAGAAGTGGTTGAATCTTTACTCAGATATTTCTCCGGGTATAAGCTCATCATTGGTGAGAGAAGTGCTGTGGGGATTGACACATATAAAGCCTTAGAGAGGTCAGGATATGTGGAGTTGGCGCATAAATACGGGGTTGAAATTGTTGATTTAAGCAAAGTACCCAGAGTCAACGTAGAATGGGAGCGGGGCATTTTAAAACTCCCGCAGGTACTGTTTGAAAACCATTATATAAACGTAGCAAAACTCAAAACCCATTTTCTCACGACTGTTTCACTTTGTGCCAAGAATCAGAAGGGGTTGCTTTCAGTAAAAGATGCCAAGAAATTCCATTTTACAGGGATTGATCGAGCCATCTGTGCATTAGGAAAGGCAGTAAAGCCTGATCTTAACATCATTGATGGTATCAAGGCATTGGAGGGAAATGGCCCGACCACTTTTGGAAGAGCTAAAACAATGGGCGTTTTGATAGCAGGGAATGACCTCTTTCAGGTAGACTCAGTTGCTTGCAAACTTATGGGGATTGAACCTGGTGAGGTGAAACATCTTATGCCTCAGGAGATTCCAGGGGATTTAACGGATGCGATAAATGCTTTCTCTTCCCCCTTCTTAAAACCGAGCCTTGAAAATTGCTTGACAGTGGAGCATGTTCACTTTCATAATATAAGAAACTGCTGCTCAGGCTGTATATTGGCTATTGATAACGGGATTAACTGGCTTATGAGTGAGAAAAAGGAATTATGGCTGAAATTACTTAAGAAGCTTAGCAGTGAGACCTATAACATTTACCTGGGAACGGGCAATCACCTCGATATGGAAACTGCCCCAGCCAATGTTAGGGCTTTTGGTGGTTGCTCAGTCCATTTTGCCAGGTGTAATAACCTTCCCTATATAAACGGATGTCCACCTTCTTATGAAGAGGTTATAGCCCTCTTTGAACTCAACTGAATCCAGGAAGAAAAAAATGGTTACTTTGAAAAATAAAGTTGTGGTAATTACTGGTGCAAGTAGTGGTATAGGTAAAGCCACCGCT
>WTBG01000093.1 GCA_013139225.1 Deltaproteobacteria bacterium | reverse complement strand
CCCAAACATCTCTGCTTTTCTGCAACACATTGATATACAAGATGTTTTCTGAAGCTAGAATTTTTGCTTCACAAATGGAATAATGGAGTAAGAGAAAGTAACTAAAGTGCCTAAATTTAACCTTTCTCAACACGAAACCCGGAACACGCAACACTTATTAAACCGTTTGATTGAGCTCACGATGAAGTCCATCATTCCACTCTTCCATTAAGCTTAAGCGAAGCCTAGACCATGCCAATAAATCGTAAAAATATACCTCTCGTCATTATTCAGGGGGCAACTGCTGTGGGGAAATCAGAGCTTGCCTTTGAGTTGGCTCAACAGCTTGGCATGGAGATTATTAATGCTGATTCCATGCAGGTCTATCGTGGGATGGATATTGGCTCGGCAAAACCAGCACTTAAGGAAAGGCATGTCGTTACCCATCATCTCATTGACATTAAAGATCCTGATGAGGAGTTTAGTGCTGCTCAATTCAAAGATGAGGCGGGGGACATCATCTTTGCTCTTGCTCAAAAACTAAAATATGCACTGGTAGTAGGAGGAACTGGCTTCTACATCAGGGCATTAACCAAAGGTCTCTTCCCTGCCCCCAGCGCTGACTTGAAATTGAGAAAGGAGTTAAAAGAGAAAGAGAAAACGCATGGAAAATGGCACCTCTATAAAGAGCTCGAAAAGATAGACATTGAAGCAGCATCCAAAATACATCCTAATGACACTTTCAGAATTATCCGGGCTCTCGAAGTATTTTACCTCACAGGGAAACCCATTTCAGAACAGCAAAAAAAGCACCAGTTTAAGCACACATACTTCAACGTGTTAAAAATAGGCTTGTTGAGAGAGCGAAAGGATATTTACCATCGGATTGAAGAATGGGTTGATAAAATGATTAAACATGGTCTTGAAGATGAAATCAAGCAACTACTTAAAAGTGGCTATCCAACAACAATTAAGCCATTTAAGAGCTTAGGATATAAACAGATGCTAAGTTTCATTCATGGAGAACTTAGTCTGGATGAAGCAGTTGAGTTGATCAAACGAAACACCAAAAGGTATGCCAAGCGGCAATTGACCTGGTTTAGAAAAGATTCTGAAATAAGATGGTTCAATCTTCCAGAACAATCCTTAGAGATTAGTGAAACAATCAGAAAGTTCTTGAAAATTTAAGCAATTATTCTATGATGGTAAATATCCACCGCAGAGATCGCGAAGTACGCAGAGAAAAATATGAAAAACAAATTTACTAATCTCTGCGATCTCAGCGTCCTCAGCGGTAAAATATGCAACTGAATAGTTACTATGGACAATTTTAAGCACAAAGAAAGAGCACTTTTAATAGGGACAAACAACGAAAACAGAATGGATTGGGAAACTAAGGATTCTTTAGAGGAGTTGTCCCGTTTAACTGAAACCGCTGGTGCTCGTGTTGAGACAACCATTGTTCAGGAACTTAAAAAGGTGGATGCCTCTCTGTTTATAGGTAGGGGTAAAGTGGGAGAGGTAAAAGATTATGTTAGTTCCCATGACATAGATGTGGTAATCTTCGACGATGAACTCACCCCTACTCAACAAAGGAATCTTGAGGAAAGTTTTAACACCAAAACGATTGACAGAACAGGTCTCATCCTGGACGTCTTTGCTCAAAGGGCTAAATCAAAAGAGGGAAAGCTTCAGGTAGAACTTGCCCAGCTCACATACACTCTTCCCCGACTTAAAGGGAAAGGTTTCATCTTATCCAGATTGGGTGGAGGAATAGGAACCAGAGGACCAGGAGAAACCCAATTGGAGGTAGATCGTAGAAAAATAAAGGAGCGTATCACCAGATTAAAAAGAGAGATAGAGAAGGTGCGGAGGGTTAGAGAACTACACCGTCAGGGGAGAAGGTCTTTTTCACGCTCAAGCATAGCTCTCGTAGGTTACACAAATGCCGGGAAGTCCACTCTTTTAAACTACTTGTCTCACACAGGTGTCCTGGTAGAAAATCGACTATTCAGTACCTTAGATCCCAAGATCGGAATAATCAGCCTGCCCAACAATCAGGATGTCTTCATTTCTGATACGGTTGGTTTCATTAACAAACTTCCTCACCAGTTAATTGCCGCATTTAAGGCAACATTTGAAGAAGCGAAAGAATCCGATATACTCCTTCATGTAATTGACATAAGCAGCCCCCATTTTGAAGCACACATCACTGCGGTTAATAGAACTCTTGAAGAAATAGGAATGCCTCAAAAAATAATCATCCATGTGCTAAATAAAATTGACAGCGTACCCCATGAAAGAATGATCAGTGCGTGGGCAAGAAAGTTAGAAAATGGGGTTGCCATCTCTGCTTCAACTGGAGAAGGAGTGGATGCTCTTCTGAACATGATAGAAGGTTTTATTTCATCCTCCATGCAACGAGTAAAGCTGAAAATTCCTTTTGATGCCGGAAAAACAATCAGCCATATTTTAAGAAATGGTAATATAATTACCAAAAAGTACATAGACACAGGAGTTATCATTGAAGCAGAGGTAAACAAAGCTATGGTCGGCTCACTAAAGCCCTATATTCAATGAGCTTGAATTTTATCCAGCATCAAGTATCCAGAATCTAGTATCATTTTAATTACAACATCTAACTTATTATTAAAAAACCATTTAGTAGTAAAAAATCCCTAAGCAAGTGAATTGATCTTTGAGGTGACAAAAAGTGAAAAACTTATGCCTGACATTAATTTTTATAGTTCTTATTGGTTCTTCCATATCGTTTAATGTGGCCTTCTCGCAGGACACATGGCCATCTGATTCTATCATAACTACCGGTATAGGACATATCACAAATGATAACATTGTCATTGCCCAAAATGAGGCAATTATCGATGCGCAAAAAAAAGCGCTTATTCATGCAGTGGGAATGCTGATGACCTTTGATCTCATCGAAGAGCAGTTCCCTTTCTTGCAAGAGCCTATATTTGATCGGGCTGCTGATTATATTGCAAGCTACAGGATTCTTTATGATAGCACCCTCGATGATCGCTACCATATAACTATCCAGTCAACTATAGATTTTAAAGAGTTGGAGAATTATCTTGTTGCCTTACAATTTCTCACTCCCAAAGTTAAGCTTCCTCGCATTCTCCTTATGATTTCTCAAAGAAGGCTGGATCAAAACTTTTACACATGCTGGTGGTCTTTTATCGATCCTGAAAAAGAACTTACCGTTATTGATCAGGTCTTTAATATGGAGCTTCAGAAAAAGGGTTTTGAAGTGATCGATCATACCCATATGCTTCAAGAAACAGCAACGACTAAGGTTTATGGTTGTCTTGACATAAAATCGGAGGCGATTCAAACCTTAGGCAAACAATTCAAAGCAGACATTGCTATTGTTGGGAACGCTCAGGTAGAATCGATAGATGAGGTCGCAAACTCCATTCAAAAGTCTGTGCAGGCCAGTATCATAGCCAGGGCTGTAAAAATCGAAGATGGCTCAGTGGTAGCTACCCTCGACACCTATATTCCTGCAACTCAAGATGATGAAGAAACTGCTCAGATGGTTGCCCTTGAGAAGGCATCATCCACTTTCTCCCGTCAAATGGGACAACAAATTTCCCTACAATGGGTAAAAGAAAGTAAAGGAGTAACCCTAACCACACTGAGTGTTTCTGGTTTATCCAACTATCTTGATTTTTCCCTATTAAAAAGCGATTTAAAAAAAGGGATTCCTGAAATCCAAAATCTTTTACAAAAAACCTTATCTGATGAAGGTGCTTTAATTGAAGTGGAGTCAAATCTGGATCCTCTATCACTTGCTAAACTGATTGCGAACAATCAATTTGAAGAATTCACAATTTCAATCAAAAACGTCTCACATAATATGATCGAGATGGAAGTCAGGCTAAATGCCGAAAGCACCGAACAAAAACAACTTAAAACCAATAGTTCAAAAGAGGCAGGGGAAAATGATTAAGGAAAAACAGATTGTTTTAGGCATTACAGGAGGGATTGCTGCTTATAAAGTAGTAGAACTAGTCCGCCAGTTCCGCAAGCGTAATGCTGAAGTAGATGTAATAATGACCAGAAATGCCCAGCAGTTTGTTACTCCACTTACCTTCCAGACTATCTCTGGTCATCCGGTCTACACAGATCTCTTCCATTCCTTCAACCCAGAGATTTCCCACATTTCCTTAGCCGACAAAGCAGATGTTCTTATCATTGCACCTGCGACAGCAAACATAATTGCAAAAATCGCATCTGGTTGTGCTGATGATCTCCTCTCCACAGTCGTGCTGGCCACTAAAGCCCCTTTGCTCATCGCGCCTGCTATGAATGCCAATATGTGGGAAAATCGCATTGTCCAGCAAAATGTAGGGAAACTGAAAGAACTTGGATTCAGGATCATGGATCCCACAACAGGAGAACTTGCCTGCGGTTATGAGGGCAAAGGCAGATTGGCTGAGATAGAAGATATCCTGGGAGAAACAATAACTATCCTTACAGAAAAAGATCTTCAAGGAGAACGTATTCTAATTACTGCAGGACCTACACATGAACACATAGATCCTATAAGAATTTTAACCAACCGTTCCTCAGGTAAAATGGGATATGCTCTTGCAAAAGCTTCTCATCAAAGGGGAGCAGAAGTAATGCTTGTCAGTGGTCCTACCAACCTTAAACCAATTCCTGATATACACACAATCCAGGTTGAAAACACCCTTGAGATGAGCAAGGCTGTATCAAAGCATTACAAGTCATGCAGCATCGTGATCAAAGCAGCTGCTGTTGCAGATTATCGTCCCAAAAAAAGTTTCAAAGATAAGATGAAAAAAACACATAAAACATTGACCCTGGGGCTGGATAAGAATCCTGATATCCTGTACCAACTGGGAAAAGATAAAGGGAAAAAAATCTTGGTCGGTTTTGCCGCAGAAACCAAGAATCTCATCTCCCAGGCCAAGTTAAAACTGGACAGAAAAAACCTTGACCTCATTGTGGTAAACAACGCTTTACAAAAGAGAGGCGGATTTGGTTCTGATAGCAATGAGGCAACCCTTATCGATTTCGAGGGAAAGATTGATGCACTCCCCCTTATGGGAAAAGAGGAACTGGCAGATAAGATTTTAGATAAAATCAAACAGATCAAGAAAGAAAAATCCTCTGCCAAGGAACTAAAGAAAACATCCGCCAGTGAACCAAAGAAGAGAACTTAGAACACTTCAGGCAAATACTGGATACTGGATTCCTGATACTGGATGCTAGATGAGAGAGAAATAGAAATTAATTACAAAAATCCAGTATCTAGCATCAAGGATCTAGTATCGTTCCATTTATTACATCACATCCTATGGCTGCTGAACTACTTGACAAAAAAGAATTTGAACACATCCTATACTCATTGCAAGATTTCCTGCTCTACCAACAAGAGCAGGGAGTCGAAGGGCTGCCAATAAAATCAGATCACCCCACCCAGGATAAAGCCCAGCTTCTTGAGGAAATAAGAACGGAACTTGGCGATTGCAAAAGGTGTAAACTCCATAGCTATCGCAAAAACATTGTCTTTGGCAGCGGAAATCCTGAAGCTCAACTGGTATTTGTAGGTGAGGGTCCCGGAGGAGATGAGGATATTCAGGGAAAACCCTTTGTGGGTCGCGCCGGTCAACTTCTAACCAAGATAATTAATTCCATTAACCTTTCCCGCGAAGACGTTTACATCGCCAATATAATCAAATGCCGTCCTCCCCAGAATAGAAATCCTGAACCTGATGAAATCAAGGCTTGCAAACCTTTTCTGATTAAACAACTTGATGCCATTAAACCCAAGATCATCTGTG
>WTBG01000005.1 GCA_013139225.1 Deltaproteobacteria bacterium | reverse complement strand
CGGGAGTTGCTGCCAAGATGTTTACTGTATTGGCTAATGAAGGCATTAATATTATGATGATCAGTACTTCTGAGATTAAAATCTCTTGCGTGATGGATGCTAAATATGCAGAACTGGCGGTAAGGGTTCTCCATGATGCCTTTGAACTGGGTGAAAATGTAGCAAGTGAGGAATAGCGGGATGCTGGATAATGGATTAGGCAATTGTGGATTTCGGATTGCGGAATTGAAACAAAGATTTAAAATCAGAAATGTAATCTCTGTTAATACTGGACAAAGGAGGAAGGGGGGATTTTAAACCAACCCTTAATTCCACAATATTGGGGTAAGGGCGATTGTGAATGATGTGCATTTATGGTATTAAGGACTAAACAAACAAGCCACTACCTTAGGATGTGATAGTTCGACTTAGGTTGCGAGAGGGTTATGCAGGAAGTAAAGCTTTACGATACAACGTTAAGAGACGGTACCCAATCTGAAGATATATCTTTTACAGTGGAAGATAAGGTGAGGATTGCGAGGAAGCTTGACGAACTGGGCGTTCACTATATTGAAGGAGGATGGCCGGGTTCTAATCCTAAAGATATAAAATTTTTCAGGGAGATAAGAGGAATTCCACTCAAACAGTCCAAGATAGTTTCTTTTGGTAGCACAGCAAGGGTGGGGACATTGCCCGAGGAAGATCATAATATAAAATCTCTCATCAATGCTAAAACGAATGTAGTAACTATCTTTGGGAAAAGTTGGGATATCCATGTTAAGTATGCCTTGCGTATCAAGCTCTCAGAAAATATAAAGATTATTTCTGACACCATCAAATATCTTAAAAAGCACATTTCTGAGGTTTTTTTTGATGCTGAACATTTCTTTGATGGTTTTATAGCTGACCCTGAATATGCTTTGCAAACAGTAAGAGAGGCATCTAAGGCTGGCGCTGATTGTATTGTTTTGTGTGATACAAATGGGGGTACATTGCCACACCAGTTGAGTGATATTATCAATGAGGTTAAGAAACACATTACCAAAACTCCACTTGGTATACACACTCATAACGATTCAGAATTGGCTGTGGCCAATAGTATTTTAGCTGTTCAACTGGGAATCAGTCAGGTCCAGGGAACGATTAACGGGATCGGAGAGCGTTGTGGTAATGCTAATTTATGTTCCATTATCTCCAATCTCAGGTTGAAACTTAATTGCAACTGTATTACTAAAAGGCAGCTTGCAAAACTTCAGGAGGTGTCACGATTCATTTATGAACTGGCGAATCTCCAGCCTTTGAAACACCAGCCTTTTGTGGGTAATAGTGCCTTTGCCCATAAGGGAGGTATACATGTTAGTGCTATTCAGAGAAAACCAGAGACCTATGAGCATATCTCACCTGAACTGGTGGGAAATGTTCAGAGGGTTCTAATATCCGATCTCTCTGGTAAAAGCAGCATTATACAGAAAGCTAAGGAGTTTAAGGTCAATATCTCAAGTAAAGATCCGGTGGTACACGAGATAGTAGAAAAATTAAAAAATTTAGAAAGTCAGGGATTTCAATATGAAGGTGCTGAGGCTTCGTTTGAACTTTTAATGATGGAGGCTTTAGGAACAAAGCGTAAATATTTTGAACTGGTTGGATTCAGAATTATCAATGAGAGAAGGGAAGAAGAACACCCTGCCTGCGAAGCAACAATCATGGTTAGTGTGGGGGGGAAGACGGAACATACTGCTGCGCTTGGAAATGGACCGGTGAATGCACTTGATAATGCCTTGAGAAAATCGCTGGAGAAATTTTACCCACAATTAAAAGAAACTGAACTTATTGACTATAAAGTAAGGGTGCTTTCCACTGGTGAAGGGACAGCATCCAAAGTACGGGTTCTTGTAGAAACCGGAGACAAGAGGAATAAGTGGGGGACAGTAGGAGTATCAGAGAACATCATAGAGGCAAGCTGGCAGGCGTTAGTTGATAGCATAAACTATAAACTATATAAGGATGAAAGAAAGTAAACCCCTCATTTAAAATTATCCTCACCTGCATATGTCTATCCATGAATTGATTTTATACTGCCATCTGTTATGAAAAATTTCACTTTAAGGCAGCAATATGTTCTTCTTATCATCATATTATGTTTGTTTATCGTTTTCTTCTGTAAATACTCTACCTCAAATATCCTCTCTTTAGTAACCATCTCCAAAACAATTGAAGAAGAGAAACCTCTACCCATCACCATAGAAATAATGGGAGAGGTTGCGAAACCCGGCATCTACTGTTTTGAACATGAGGTAAACATCAGTGAAGTGATAGAGAGGGCAGGGGGACTTAAAGATAATCTGGTATTATCGCAAGAGTGCTTTTCGACAGAGCTATCAAACGGTGCTAAAATTACAATTGGAGGAAAATCTTCCCCCTTTGTAATTGAGACAATGGATCCTGAAAAACGCCTCCTTTATTTTATACCAATAAATGTTAACACTGCCGGTTTGGATGAGCTGGTGGTTGTACCTCATATAGGTGAAAAAACCGCTCGTGCCATAATTAACTATCGCCGGGAGAATGGTAATTTTCCCAGTCTTGATGAATTAAAGAAGGTGTCTGGAATTGGCCAGTATAACTTCAAGAAGATGAAAGATTATCTAACATTCTAACTTTGTATTTGAGAAGAGAGAGAAAGGAAATTGTAGGCGTTGCCCCTGAGGATTGTATTCCTAACGTGTTCTGGCATTGCCAGATTAGCAAAATAGTTTGCATAGGAAAAGATTTCTTTTATTGACTCTGAAATGATAGCATCTGATCCCATCATTATTCTATTGTAATGTGTATTAATAAAATTTAGATAGCGTTTGTTATTCTTGCGAAGGAGATCAATGAGAAA
>WTBG01000007.1 GCA_013139225.1 Deltaproteobacteria bacterium | reverse complement strand
GCATTCTCATCTGGGGATTATCACTTTGTGGACTGCTTGCCATGAATACCATTCCCAGAGAACTCGTTGAAGAAACGTTGATTTTAACCATAACCAAACCTGTTAAAAGAATATGGTTCCTTCTAGGAAAATTTTTGGGTGTGCTTTTTATAGTCTTTATTAACATGATGGCTCTTAGCATAGGATTTCTTGTACTACTTTACCTAAGAACCGGTGTTGTCAAGTTGAGCATTTTCTCTGGTTTAATTGTCGCTTTTCTCAATTTTATTTTAATTATCTCCCTCATTTTCCTTCTCTCATTGTTCCTTCCCAGAGTCATTAGTGCTTTATTAACCTTTTCCATTTACGTTATAAGTTTGGGATTAAGTATCCCCTTCTACTTCGAAAAAATTAAAGCTTACTGGGAACCATCACTACCAACCCAATTACTTCACTACCTGCTTCCCCAAATGGGGGGGCTGCATCTCTATGCCTCTTCTTTCCTTAGCGATTTCTTTCCTTCTTCTATGGGATTCTGGTCAGCAATGGACATCCTAGGATATATCATTGTTGTCTGGCTGGTTATGGTTTTTATATTTGAAAGGAAGGAACTCTGAGATATGATAAAAATTACAGAAAAGATTTTGGGTGTGATCTGGGATAATCCCATATTTTGCAGTAGGTATCGTAGCAAGGCGCAGAAAACCGCGGCGAAACGTGCAGTTGGAGCGATTTTGCGACGAAGGCAATAGATATGTTGAGGAGTGAAATCGTGAAACAAGCGTTGCAGCAAGGAGTTCCAAGCCGTAGTAGATGGCTACTGCAAATTCTGGGATAATTACTTGGAGGTTTTGGGGAAAAATTTTGAGGAATAAACTTTTTTAAAGGCGTCGACAACATCCTTGTCGAATTGAGTTCCACAGCATCTCACCAGCTCATTTATAGCTTCCTTACTTTCCATCGCCTTACGATATGGTCTGTTTGACGTCATAGCATCGTATGAGTCAACTACTGTAATGATGCGGGCAAGAAAGGGAATCGCCACACCTGCCAGACCATCGGGATATCCCTTGCCATCCCAACGTTCATGATGGTGTCTCACAATAGCTCTCTCTGCAGGGAGAAGACCTAAGGGGTACAATATTTTCTCACCAACAACAGGATGGGTCTGAACCACTTTTATTTCCTTTTCCGTCAGCTTGCCCTTTTTTAAAAGTATAGAGTCACTTACGCTAATCTTTCCTATATCATGAAGTACACCAGCAAACTTAATGGTATCTATATCATCCTGTGAACAATTCATCTCTTCTGCAACTTTGACTGATAACTGAGTAACTCTCTGAGAATGCTGCTGGGTATAACGGTCTCTAGCCTCGATGGCAGCCACCAGAGACTGGAGTGTACTGATGAGATTGGCATACATGCTTTCATAAAGGATTGCATTCTCTATGTTCAAGGAAGCCCTTCTGGATAAAGTTAACAACAATTTTACATCCTCTTGCCCAAACTTTCCTCCGGCGAGTTTATCAAATACATTCAACACACCGAACACATTATCCTTAATCTTCAAAGGAATTAAAACTGATGAATTGGATTTATTCATCCCCTTTACAGCCATATTTTTTCGAAAGCCATTTCCTCCACTGATTACCAGGTGCTTACCTTTCATTACTTCTTTCCAGGGGATATTCCCATCTATAGGTATTATGCTGTCAACCTCCTTCTTTGTACCCTTTCCCTTTATAGCCTTCACAATGAGTTCACTT
Source organism: Deltaproteobacteria bacterium (assembly GCA_013139225.1). Classification (GTDB taxonomy): domain Bacteria; phylum Desulfobacterota; class WTBG01; order WTBG01; family WTBG01; genus WTBG01. The sequence continues at coordinate 5,662 of WTBG01000007.1, read as the reverse complement.
GACATATTATCAATCATTAAAATGGATGCACCGTCAGCATCAACCAATTCAGTTGCAACTTTTACAATCTTATTAAAGAGATCTTCACTGCTCATTTGGGGAATATTCATAGACTCACTTATAGAGTTCATTAGGGATAGCTCTTTGACTTTCTTATTCAACTTCATATTGAGTGATTCTATGGTTTTATTCTGCTTAGCTTTTTTACTTGTTTGCGTTCCTTTCTTTGTACCTCCCCTCTCTTTTACCAATTTATCAACAACCATATTTACCTGCTCATACCTGAAGGGTTTTGTAATAAAATCTGATGCACCTTCCTTCATGGCCTGAATGGCAGTATCTACTGTTGGAAATCCTGTTATCATTACAACAGGCAGAGTAGAATCATATACTTTGATCTGTTTCAATAGTTCAATCCCATCTATTTTAGGCATCTGAACATCGGAAAGGACAATATCATAGCACTTGGATTTTACCTTGCTTATACCTGTCTCACCATTGTCTGCAATGTCAACATGATATCCACTCGTAGCTAAAAGATCTTTAAGCGTAGTCCTTATCCATTCGTTATCATCAATCACCAGTACCTTGTACCTCTTAGACAAGACATTCTCCCCTTACTCAATAAGTTCAGTGGTAAATAACACCAGGAGCTTTAAATCTCGCTTAGAAATCTATTTTTGCAGACCCGAAATTCCTCTTCGGTCAGGATGCCCTCATCTCTAAGCTTTCCCAGTTTTTCTAATTCCATCAACACACATGCTTTATCAGTACGCCTTCTCCTCAAATAATACGAAACCGGTAAATCACTGGGCACCGTTTGCAAACCAATTATATTTTCCGCAAGTCTTTCCTGACTTTCATCCATGCTTTGATTGATCTTCTCGACCTTTACACTCAATTCTTCCCGTGACTTTTTTAAGGTATCCAGCTCTTTGTAAGCCTGTTTGAGATTCTCAATCAGGGTCTGATTCTGTCGTAACAATCTGATTTTTTCACAAGCATTCTGTACCGCGATCTTTATTTCATCCAGTTTGAAAGGTTTCGTAATATAATCGTATGCTCCCTTTCTAATAGCCTCCATCGCAGTTTCCAGAGAAGCAAATCCTGTAATGATAATCACATGAACACCTTCATCGACCTCCTTTGCTACCTTTAAGACTTCAATACCGTCGGCACCAGGCATCATCAAATCCGTCAGGATAAGATCAAAATTTCTCCCCTTAATTTTTTCAATAGCATCACGTCCATCATTTGTTGAGGTAATTATAAGTTTTTCTTCTTGCGAAAGCACATCCTCCAGCATCTTACACAACATCTTATCGTCATCAACAATTAAAATATTAATCTCATCATTAATAATTATATGGCTACTGTTCATCTTAATATCACCGCATAAAAAAAGCTCTTCCGAGCTTTACCTACATTGCACTTTAAACTAACTAGAAACTTTTAACAAAAAAATACTCCTTACACTAATCAAGACAGAGCAAACATAAGATATCAGATTTAACCTTCCTGCTTCTCTTCAACCTTTACTGGGGACACTGCAGTATTGTTCGTTAACTTTTCTACTATATGATTAGCTGTTTGCTTATATATTTGCTGCCTTTTCCCTTCCATGGATATCTTAACTTCATCCTTCATGGATTGAGGAGGGGTGTCTTTTCTGTACCTATTAACCCCAGACAGTTTCAACTGCTTATTATATGTCCTTAAAACTGTATTTATTTGTTGAGTTGAAATTGTCACTTCGCATACCTTCCTTGGTACATGGTATTAAATCCCTTAAATTCTTACACTAATTATCGGAATAGCACAAAAAAACTTTAGCGATATTTATTGCATAATTGATCTTCATGCCAGCTATATATATGCTAAAACAAACAATTTATTCCAGCTTCTATCATATGATCTGCAAGTGGTAATTTACTTTCCTTCTTTCAACCTGTTTGTAATTTTTACAATGAGACCAGCTATGAGGGCAAGACTTACAAGGATCCACAACGAGGAAGAAAAGAAGGTGGCTATAAAGACTATGGGGTTATTCATATTCAATGAAATTACAAGGATGGATATGCCGAAAATTAAAGAGCATAAGACAAGAAGTGAAGATAGAAAAAAACCGAACCACCAGAAGAAGGATTTCATTAAAACCTAAAGTATATACTCAAAATGCAGTGAAATTTTAAACAGACAAGGGGAAATTTACGCTTAATCCTTAATAAAGGCTTCTATTTGCTCAGTTAGGCAGTAGGGTTGGTGTTGAATCCGATCATTTACTATTATATGTTTATCCTTTATGCCAATCTTTCCTTCTGAGAAAATCTTTAAAGTTTGAACAACTAGAGGCAACTCTCTTATAACTCCCATTTTTCTAATTTCCTTAAAGAGTGCGTTGTTTTTCCTTTCTTCTTTTATAATCTGATTTAAACTCTTGGATTTTAGTTTTTGCTCATGCTTTTCCCATAATGGATCGATGAAAGGGTCCTTTAGAGGAAACGTGCAGTAAGTAATACGGGGTCCTTTGTCCAACTCGTTTGTTACCAGATGTATCATTACCCCACTTTGATTAGCTCTATCTTCTATGAGCCTCCAGATAACCTCTTGCCAGGTTCCAGCAGGTCCATCGGGGGCTGCCGGGTGGAGATTAATAAGATTATATTTTTCACACATCTCATCACCAACAATCAACATATAACCAGCCAGCACATTAACATCTGCTGAGTGATGATTCAACAGGGACATAATTTTCCTATCATACTCTATCCTCCACTGTCTCATTATGTTCGGATCATCTTTCCCCTGCTTTCTCATCTCTGGTTTAAATTTGCGGGAAGAAAAGGAGATGAGGTTAAGGCCCTGGTCTTTTACCATTTTGAGGTAGAGGTCACTTCCTTCCGCTTCTCCCTCCTCACGGCTGCAGAAGACAAAGGAAATTTTCGCATTGATGATGCCACTTGCAATATTTTCTAAAATGGTTTTAAGGAGGTTTCTAGAGCCAGGGCCGCGACCTGTTGAAAACCAACCTATTTGATAAAGCAAGACTCGGTACCTTTTATAACCTGAGATTGATGTTGTTTTGGTAGATTAGGCGGAGAGATTGGTTGATTCGTCTTTTACCTTATTGACAATCTTAGGCAGAATTTCTCCTGCTTTCCCTTTGATGAAATAATCGCTGGTATAGCCGGTGAACCCTGTTTCTTCAATATTGATTTCGATGATGGTTGCACCTGAAGATTTTGCAATGTCTGGCAAACTGGCTGCTGGTTGAACTTCTGCTGAAGTGCCAATCACCAGCATGACGTCGCATGACCTGGTCTCTTGGTTGGATTTGGTGAGTGCTTCAGGGGGTATAGCTTCACCGAAAAAGACGACATCTGGTCTTAGTACCCCCCCACAATCGCAGCGTGGGGGTAGGGTTTCTAAAGATATTTCCTCACTCTTGATCTGTTTCCCACATTCCATACAATACGCCTGCCGATGATTTCCATGGAATTCGATGACGTTTTTGTTCCCGGCTTCATGATGGAGCCCATCGACATTCTGGGTAATGATAGAACTTAAAAACCCCAACCGTTCTAGTTCAGCCAGACTTAGGTGGCTAGGATTTGGTTTCGCTTTGAGAATTTCTTTCTGCATCTCACTCAGCAAAATCCAGGTTTTACCTGGATCGGTTCTTAAGACGTCGATGTATGCGTATTCTACGGGGTCATATTTTTCCCAAATACCCCCTTTCCCCCGGAAAGGAGCAATACCACTTTCAACTGACATGCCGGCTCCTGTTAAAGCTACAACCTTTTTTGCCTTAATAATATCCTCTGCAGCTCTATTAATAAGTTCGTCTGTCATCTTTTCTTCTCCTCTTCTCATTAGATTGAGAATTATCCCAGATTTTGCAGTAGGTGTTGTAGCGAGGCGTAGAAAACCGTAGCGGAAAAAGCGTTGTAACAAGGATTTGAAAGCACTAACGTGCTTTCCGGAAGATTAATTTGATATAATATACATGGCTTTCGGCTGCGCCTTAAAGTCATGAGCCAGGCAAGCCGCAGTAGATATCTACTGCAAATTCTGGGATTATACTTCATCCAAAAATTTATAGTCTTTCAAGGCCTTCTTCTCAGCTTCGTATTTTTCATCCATCCTGTAATAAAAGAAGTTTTTGATATAATGTCCAATTTCTCCATACATGGCTTTCCAGTTTTTTAAATCACCATTTTCCCTTGCCAATACATATTCGTTTAATATGACCTGAATTTCTTTAAGCAGGCGAAGGCGTATTTCATGATCTAATTTCTTGTATTCTTCCGAGATATAAACCGTTTTATGCTGCTTTTTTCTAAGTTTTTTTAGGTCATCCAGTATCATCTTGTGTAGTTTAGACCTGATTTGTTCATTTATTTCAACTGCTTGCCCTGATGATTCCGTGCAAGAAATCAACTTTTTGTAAAGATTATCGATCTGCTTCATCATATTAAACTTCCTATGCAATCATTAGTTCCATTAAGTTTATACCATCCTATTATAATTTTCAACTCCAAAATGTTGAGTGTTATTTGAAAAATAGCTGAGTAAGATATGTATTATATTCTCACTCGCTCATAAAAAATAGCCTGCTTCTAAAATCCAGCTGCCAGTTAATATTTGATTATAATTATAAAGAGTAGGAGTAAGTAAAGAAATCGCGATTTCTAAAACATTTTTCAGGCAGGGCCAAAGGACTCTGAACCCGCCCAGAGGACGGTGTTTTCCAAGACTAAATAAATTTGTGAGGGAAAGTGCCTGGGGCGGGAATCGAACCCGCACAGGGCGAACCCCGAGGGATTTTAAGTCCCTTGCGTCTACCAATTCCGCCACCCAGGCACATAATAAAATCAAGTAGTTATGTAGTAGTGCCTGTGGGATGATCTTGCTTAGTGTCCATATTGGTGTCCATCCGACCTGAATTTAAGGTCTTCAACTCTTCCTCAGTTACCGTGTTATACCTAAGATACATGGAAATAGTTTTATGACCTGTAGCCTTCATAATCTTGATAGGATCGTGTCCTTCTCTTCTTTTCCTATCAATAAAGTCATGTCTAAAATTATGGAAAGTAAAATCTTCAACCCCCTGTTTTCTTACATGTCTTTGAAAAGATTTCCTTGATGTTTCTAATCAACTTGTTTCTGTTGGTAAACATAAAATCGTGGTGTAAGCATTTTATAGTATTTTTAAAAAGCTCTGTCAATTCTTTATTGGATGGTATCGTCATACCCTCACCTCTGGAAGGTACCACATTTTTCTTAGATTCTCCAATATCACCCCTGATAGTGCGAAGGATATGCTATCCAGGAGATTATGTTTTGCCAGTATGTCACTATAAACTTCATATGTATTGACAAATACTAAAATAATTATTATATTATACCAGCACTCGTAGTAAAAGAGTGCTAGATTTTAAAGAGAAAGGAGGTGTTTTTATTGCCGATCTACGAATACGCTTGCCTAAGTTGTGGAAAACATATTGAAAAAATGCAAAAAATCACGGAAGATCCGTTGTCATCTTGTCCTTTTTGTGCCGGAATGGTAAAAAAATTGGTCTCTAACTGTTCTTTCCAGCTTAAAGGGAGTGGCTGGTATGTTACTGATTACGCTAAAAAATCTGAAAAGAAGGAAGGAAAG
>WTBG01000101.1 GCA_013139225.1 Deltaproteobacteria bacterium | reverse complement strand
AGAATCAAAAAGGGGGTGTATATGTCATTTATTAAGTCTTTTCTTTATAACATGAAAGAAGCCAAATACAATCCCATTACCTTAACTCATAGTATATTATATGTGGCTACAGTAACTTATTTGAGAGTCTTGAAAAATCTTTTGAAAATTGATTCCAATTGGTTTCGCAACTATATTAGTGAAACTTATCATTGCAAAGTTGTGCGCTTGGATGATGCATCAAGATTCATTACAATTAATAAGAACGTTGAACTCAAAAATCTAGAGCAAGTACTTCCGTATAAACACGCAAAAGATGTTGTTTTAAAAAATCCTCAAAACATCATCGCTTATGAATGTGCTTGCAGAGCGCAAAAAAAAGATGCATGTAAACCAACAGATGTATGCTTAGTTGTCGGTGAACCTTTTGCCGACTTGGTACGTGCGTTTCAACCGTTTCGCTCCCGTAGAATAAGCCCAGATGAGGCCCTAAGAATTATTAAAGAAGAAGATGAGAGGGGACACGTCCATACTGCATGGTTTAAAACAGCAATGTTAGATCGTTTTTATGCCATTTGCAATTGCTGCAAATGCTGCTGTTTGGGAATGAAATTCATGACTGAATACAACATGAAAGCACTGCTTCCATCAGGATACCTCGCTGTTATAGGAGATGATTGTGTCGGCTGTGGTGAATGTGCAAAATATTGTCAATTCGATGCAATCGAAATGATTTCATTATCGGATAATGGCAAGGAAAAAAAGAGAGCCCAAATTATTTCTGAGAGATGTTTTGGTTGTGGAATATGCGAGAGCAAATGTAAAAAAGAAAATAGTTCTCTAATATTGGATACTGCAAAGGGGATACCATTAAATATTGAAGTGTTGGCAAAAACAAGTGAAATGGAGGCAAGAATTTAGAAATCTATTTGATTATACTCCACATAACAAGATGCTGCAGTTAACCAGTCATTCGCTGTCTCTCATTACCAGCATGTGAGCTCCTTCGTTGGGTGGGAATAATAAACAGGAAAATTCATAAGGAGATATGTAATGATAAGAAAAGCTTTGTTAATATTAGTGCTTATATTGATAAATCTCGGAGTGGCGTGTGGAGAAAAAGATTCTAAACCTCCCAGAGTTATTAGCACATTTCCTCAAAATGAAAGCAAAAATGTTGATCCCTCTTTAAGTGAAATATCAGTAACATTTAATGAAGAAATGATGGATCAAAGTTGGTCATGGGCATATGAAGACAAGAATAAATTCCCTCAGATAACCGGGCAAGCATATTATTCAAGTAACAATATGACAAACATATTGCCAGTAAAATTGGAACCAAATAAGGAATATGTTATTTGGATAAATACTTCAAATTTAAAAAATTTTAAGGATAAAAGTGGAAACCCTGCGCTACCATTCAAGTTTACATTTAAAACAAAATAACAATCCATCTTTTCGTTATGCAGAAACGAAAGCAATGAAATGAAGTCAGCTACTAAGTATAGGGTGATCCTACTAGACGATAATGAGGCGGTTCGCGGTGTGTTATCAGAAATTCTCGCTGATCGCGGCTATGAAGTACTTGCTTTTTCCAGTCCCGCCATATGCCCTCTGCAAATGACTCCAGAATGTCGATGTGCTGTGAATCAGAGGTGCACTGACATTATTGTTTCTGATTTAGATATGCCATATATGACAGGACTGGGTTTTATAGAAAACCAGAAAAAGAAAAACTGTAAATGCCAACATCTTGTTCTCATGTCAGGCAACTGGACAGAGCAGGACTTATTGCGTGCACACGAACTTGGCTGTAAGACCTTTAGAAAGCCGTTCCCTTTTCAGGAGTTCTGTGACTATCTGGATGAAGTCGAAAGAAACATTGACTCAAGAAGAGAACTCTGCGACTGGTTTCAAGAACCAGGTTCTTTACCCGAGAACTGTTAATCATTGCCCATCAACTCCATGCAGCTGTCAAGTGGTCTGCTCTTGATTTATTTAAACAAATAAGTTGCCTCACTCAATAAGTTCCATTATAAAAATTCAAACAAGGAATTACTTATGAAAATACTCGGAATTTCAGGAAGTCCCAGAAAAGACGAAACTTCAGGTGTTTATAAACTGGTTAGAGCTGTTATTGAAAACACCGGGGTCGATTATGAACTCATTTCTTTAAGAGGCAAAAAGATATCAGGCTGCATTGCATGCCTGGAGTGTGCTGAAGATAATGTTTGCAAAGTAAAAGATGATATGACAAAGCTTCGTGATAAAATTATTGAGGCAGATGCATACGTAATCGGTGCACCGAACTATTATTCAACGCTGAATTCGATAACTCATGCGTTCATCGAACGGTGGTTTCAATTTAGACATCAGGAAGGAGATATGCTTTGGGGAAAATTGGGGATTGCCGTCGGCGTTGGCGGAATGCAAGGTCAGTCCCCAGTGGATGAGATTGAAAAATATTTTATGTATAATTTTATTGAAACCGTTGCAAAAGTGACAGGTCAGGGTGCTGCATCCTGTTATTCTTGCGGGTATGGTGAAACCTGCAAGGTTGGTATTCCGAACATGCTTTACGGAGAATCTGTTAAAATAACACCGGAAATGATTCCTGACGTTATTAAAAAACCAGAGGTTATGAAGGCAGCGGTTCATGCAGGGAAACTTCTCAGAGAACGACTGTCGAGCGGACACGACCGAAAACAGGTCACCCAGAAGATGCAGCAGAAAATGATGGAAATGGTCAAGAGTTCTATTTGATCTCAATTAAGAGTGGTCAAATCTGACCCCAAATTCCGAGGATTTACCATGAAAAAAACAATTCTGACTGTTCTTGTTTTGTCTTTCTTCTTTAGCGGTTGCCCAAATGCCAGTGAACACAATGACCGAGAGGGTATTACTATGAGTAATCAAAATGAAAAAGTTGAAAAGGCTACTTTTGCAGGAGGCTGCTTTTGGTGTATGGAACATCCATTCGAAAAACTTGATGGCGTTAGTGAAGTAATCTCAGGTTATACCGGAGGTCACAAAGCAAACCCAACCTATGAAGAGGTGGCTACCGGAGGTTCTGGCCATATTGAAGCAGTTCAAATTACTTATAATCCAGATAAAATAACTTATCAAGAACTGCTTGACGTTTATTGGAGACAAATCGATCCAACCGACGCAGGAGGTCAGTTTGTAGACAGGGGTCCCCAGTATAGATCCGCTATTTTTTACCACACCGATGAGCAGAAACATTTAGCAGAAATTTCAAAAGCAGATCTTGAAAAGTCAGGAAGATATGAAAACCCTATAGTTACAGAAATCCTTAAAT
>WTBG01000122.1 GCA_013139225.1 Deltaproteobacteria bacterium | reverse complement strand
CTGCAGAGGTCTGGGAAGAAGGACGCAAACCCTTTTATATTACCAATAAGAATATTCTCTGCGGAGGAGCGCTATATTCGGGGATTGGGAACCGAAGGGTAGAGAAAGAGGATTTTGATGGTGGCATGTCACAGACAATTGGAATCGGCAGAGGATATGAGACGCGCAGGCAGTTTCGCGATGTAAATCAGCAGATACCTCACTGTTTTGTGCACCACAAGTATCAGGTCATCGGGGCACTTGAGGAAGTTGAAGAACCGGATGTCGTTATGGTTGTTGCGAGTGCCTATAAAATTATGCGGCTGTGTAAAGCCTATACCTGGAAAACAGGTGAGCTCGTCCACGGACTTTCAGGCTCCAGTTGGTGTCTCTGTTCTTTTCCGCATGTGTATAAGTCAAAAGAGATGTCATTTGCAACCGGTGACGAACAGTCACGAATTCTTATGAATCTTGATGAGGGCGAGCTGTCCTGTATGATTCATTACGATACGTTGCCGATTGTTCTTGAAAATTACAAAAACATTCAAACCGGTCTGGCGACCTAAGACAAGATAAAAAAGGAGATAATGATGGCCTACTTCATAACAGATAACTGTCTTATGTGCGGAACCTGCTGGGAGATATGCCCGACAGAGTCTATCGTGGAATATGAATGGTACTATAAGATTCTTGACACCTGTGTTGAATGCGGTGCGTGCGCTCGCGTCTGCCCCAATGCGGCAATAATAAAAGAAACGGGGGATGCAAAGAAGACGGCTTAAAGCCACTTGTTCCCCTGAACCAGTAAAGTTTGAGGCTGAAAAGCTCCTTTCTAAAAACCGTCCTTTAATTGTCAAAACGCCAGTCTCTTTAGAGGTCGACATGACAAATGGTGAAGGAATCAAAGGACAAGGCAAAACTCTTCTCTTTGATACAAAGAAGTGTCAGGGGTGTATGACTTGTATGCTTGTCTGCTCACTGGTTCATGAAGGAAAAGAAAATCTCTCCATATCCCGAATACAGGTTATTCAAAGCTCTTTTGAAAAGTACCCAAACGATATAGAGACCAGATATGTTGAGTCCTGCGATCTGTGCCTCGACACCCCATTTTGGAATGAACAAGGGGGGGTCGATGGAAAACAGGCGTGCGTGGAGGTTTGTCCTTTAGGTGCCGTGCGATTATCTACAGAAATTTTCACAAATCTTGAACATTGCAAACGATAAGTCAACTTCCGGGGAAAAGTCTGGAAAAAGATTGGATACCCGATCGACTAAGAGGTTGCAGGAAAAATCATGAACGGCTATGTGGGCAAAATATTACGAGTTGATCTAACAACAGAATCAATTGCTACCATCGATACCAAAAAGTACGAGCAATGGGGCGGTGGTCATGGAATTGGCTCAGCACTATTCTGGGACATTGTAGAAGATAAAAACATCGACGGATTTGACTCTAAAAATGTTGTTACCATTATGACGTCCCCCCTTTCGGGAACCCTGGTCCCGGGATCTGCTGCCAGGACAGAAGTTCAAGGTATCGGCGTGCAGTCTTCCCCTATCGGATGGTTTACGAGAAGCAACTTTGGCGGAAGGTTCAGCCCGATGCTGAAGTTTGCCGGATGGGATGGCATCGTTATCGAAGGCCGTGCCGATGACCCGGTTTGGCTCGATATTAGAGACGACGATGCGCAACTTCGGGACGCACGCGCTTTGTGGGGAAAAGATACGTGGACGACGCAACAACAGATTTGGAATGAAGTGGGTAAAGACAAACGATACGGCGGCTGGAAAAATCTATCGGATGATCAAAGCCAATCCACACAAAGACCTGCCGTACTGGCCATTGGGCCGGCGGGAGAAAACCTCTGCAGAGTGGCCAGCCTTGTTCATGATGCAGGACACGGATCTGGTCAGGGAGGTTTTGGCGCGGTGTGGGGTTCTAAAAAATTAAAAGCGATAAGCGCTATGGGAACCGGCAGTATTGCTATTGCAAATCCTAAGGAGTTGATCGAAGCTCGTTTATGGGCAAAAAACAGCTACTCATTTAATATCGACGATCCAGAGCACGTCAAGGAGCTTAACAGCTCAACGTTTAATCTTGGATTTGGTTCACCCGCCATGCCGGGTAGTCTTTGGCACCAACCCAAAGAGTCGCGGCCCCATGCATGTATTGGCTGTCATGCAAGTTGCCGTTCGCGACATGGCACAGGCCTTGGTAACGAATCCACTTGTGCAACGTCGCTTATGTACGCACCGTTTGATATCCGTCGTCACAGCGGAAAAGTGACCCGAACGCTTTTTTCACTGCTTGACCGCTCCGGTCAAAAAGGTGCGACGTTTGGCCTAGCACTCACGATCGGCAAACAAAGTCCCGCGGCTTACGTCGCTTCCGATTTAATTCAGAAATACGGGATAAACTCCGTGGAAGTAATGGTGGGGCTTCAGTATTTACAGAACCTCTATAAAAAGGGGATTATCGGTCATGGCAAACAGATCGAGTGTGATCTTCCCTTTGATCAGATAGGGAGTATGGACTTTGTAAATAAGCTGATAAAAATGATCGCCTATCGAGAGGGTATCGGTGATGACATGGCCGAAGGATTCTACAGGGCGGCAAAACGCTGGGGAAGGCTTGAAGAGGATAGCAATACCGGTCTGCTGCCATATCCCTGCTGGGGGCTACCCGATCATTATGATGCCAGAGCTCATCTCGAATGGGGCTATGGTTCCATATTGGGTGACAGAGACATCAATGAGCATGATTTCATATTTCCTCTGCATCTTGTACCGTGTCTTGCAAAATGGCAGAAAAAAAATCCTCCGTTTTCTGCAGAAGAGGTTGTCGAGACAATTGCTGAAAAACTGATGCCCTATGAGGGAGATCCCATGATGCTCGATTTCAGCACAGAAAACATGTATTCGAATCACATCGTTAAGCTCGTTGCATGGCATAGGCACTACAGCCGGTTTTGGAAACAGTCCGCTCTTTATTGCAACTATCTCTTTGCTGACTTTTGCAATCCCCGCGCCAAGGACAAAAAAGGACTGTCCGGTGAGGGGGAACCAAAATTCTATAACGCCGTAACCGGGAAGAACATGAGCTTTGTGGACGGCATGGAACTCGGCAGAAAGATATGGAATCTCGATAACGCCATATGGGCATTGCAGGGACGACATCGTGACATGGTGCATTTTGCCCCATACATTTACAACATACCCTTTAAAGGTGTTGGCTCGCTCAGCAAATACTTTATGCCGACAAAGAAAAACGGCAAATGGGAATATGTAGCTGTCAAGAGCAGGCAGCACGATAGAGACAGGTTTGAAAAATGGAAAACCGCCTACTATCAATTCGAAGGCTGGGACGCCAATACCGGGTGGCCCACGAGAAAAACACTGGACTCCTTAGACATGGGGCACGTTGCAGACGAACTCCAAAAAAACAACAGGCTTGGAAGCGATGCGTAATATGGTGTGTGTTTATCCATCAAACAAACAAAAGGTGGCTGTGTCTTTTATTAACTGTGCGAGAAAAAGGTGATGCCCCACTTGTCCACGTTTTAAAATAATGCGCAGGAGTTACAAAAGCCATGCAAGGT
>WTBG01000032.1 GCA_013139225.1 Deltaproteobacteria bacterium | reverse complement strand
GTCATTCTCGCGCAAGCGGGAATCCAGCATTGCTAACAATTCCATCAGGGTATTCAACTGGAGATTTCCGGATAACCAGATCCCACTATAAAAAATGTTTTTTACAACCCCTTTGATATCACCGCATACACGCAATTGATGGGATTCTTCCAATCAAGCAATAATATCAATAAGCTTCATTTCAAATAGAGAAAAACCCTTAAGTGGAAGATTTTTTCTAGTCTTCTCTTTTCTTACCATACAAGAAATTTTCTCTATCTTATAGTCCAAAGATTCTAGCCGATTACAAAACTCAGAAATATTCCTATTCACGAAGTTGACAATTTCTCTACTGTCTACCTGCATTGTACAGCTAATCTTCTTTTTCACTAAATGCGTATCAATCCTCAGATTTCCCAAACCTCTCATTTTAAGAAGAAAAACAATTTGACAGTCATCCTTATTAACCTTCTTTTTTCTGCTTCTTTGGTAACCATATCGGATATAGAGTTCTGCGGTTTTAATACCTTCTGGCAATACCAGGGGTATTTGAAAAACTAGCTGCTGATCATTCTTTGTGGTCAAACAATTAACTAGTTGATGAAGCTCAATCCTTTTTATCGATGAATTTACTGTTCTTAACAGGTTTTCTACCTTATCCTTCAAGACAATATTTCCATACTCACCAACCTTTTCTGTTGCTTTCTCCAGTTCTTGAGAAAGCTTAAGCAGTAATCCTTTAAAGTCTTTCTCAACAATTTCTATAAGTTGCTTAGGCAATATTTTCCCAAAGGATAAAAACTCCTTTAGCTTCGATTCATAGAGAAGGCCCGAGTGCTCCATAAACTGCTTAATCTTTTCACCATCACCTACTTTATCGCTATCAAATGATAAAGAGGAAAGAGAGGAAAGCACTTTTCCCAACAACCTTTTATCAACCACCATTTCCAGCAGGTGAAGTTTTTCATCATTTAAAGCATTTCCAAGACTTTCTATCACCTCTCCCCAATCAACTTGTAACGGCAGATAAGATCTTAGCAAAGAGAGCGCTTTCTGGTCAGGAATCCCTTCCGTCATCAGGGTCATCACCACTTGAGGATGAGTCTGAACCACTCTTGTCTGTATCTGCTGCCCAGGCTTAAGCGCAATCATACTCTCAGCAATTACCTCAAATCCCTTAAAATTGATTAGGAGCCTATGATCACTTATAAACCTCACAACTTCTCCCTTCAGCAGTTGACCCACAGCAAGATTGTCAATAAATGTGCTCTTCTGTGAAGAGGGTAGTAAGAGAGTAAAATTTTTACGGACTATAGATTCAGCATGTATCTCTTCTAACATCTTTAATTTTTTCCATAATTATATAAATTGTCTTATTTCCTAATACGCTTCTCGTAGTTAGCGTCTTGGCAGCTATCTTCATAAAAAGAAAGCAAGAAGAACGAATGTTAACTTTCACTTCCTGCTTTCAAATAAATGTGTGTTTCTGGATGGTCAACTACTGCCTTTTAAGATTCACGATCAACTCAACTTCTCCCTTCGGTAACCCAACTGTCTGAGCAATTTTTTCTGCAGACAACCCTTTCTCAATCAAGCGGGAGGTTTTTTCATAACAGGCAACACTTGATTCTATACTGTCTGATCCTTCCCTAGCTTTTTCCTCTTCAGGGAAAGACTTAAGCTTTCTTTCATAGTGAGCAATATACGCTTCTATTGCCTCTCCTCTCTTTTCTATCTTCTCCCAGAGCTTTAGTACCTTTTGATGCTTTTTGTCCAAATCTTCAGATTTTACAATAAAACTTTGCAGTGAACCCATAAGTGTCTTTATCTTCTCTTGCTCCTGTCTAACTTCTACTTTTTTACTCTTCTCATGGTAGACATAGTAACCAATGATACCACAGAGTAAAACCTCTATAATCATTTGGAGAATCAACCAGAATTCAACAGTATAGCTTGCCATTGCCTACCCTCCTCATTGAGAGATATTTAAACAATAAGATCTAGGATTTTACCCTGGTCTATCTCTTCCAATTCTCTCTTTTTGCGTTTATCACTGCCCTGCTTGTTTCTGTCAGAATCAAACTTATACTCTTCTTTCTGTTGTCTTTTCTTATCTTCTTCTCTTATTTTAGCCTCTTCAGCTTCCTTCGTATCTTGCACTTCACTTTTTTTCTGATTCATCTCTTCTTGGAGTTGTAGTGCAAAGTATTTTTTCTCCATATCCATGTGCTGCTGCTGAACCTGTTGAATTTTTTCTACAGATGTTGTCTGCAGCAAAATCTGTTGTATATCTACAGATCTTAACACTAAAACACCTCCAAAACATTAAACATCTGATTCAATTTCTTAAAAATTCCTTTTTTTATTAATTTATCGACAAGAAACTTCCAAAACTTTAACTTGAGGGATTCCCAAAAAAGGCTAATGCTATTCACGGCTTTTTATAGGGAATACGAATAGCGTAAAGGTTATCATGAGGTTTGCTTCTAACCTTCAACTCAGCATCATAATGTTTCAATAACTCTCGAGTTTGTGCCAATCGCTTTTCTGCAGCAGTATACGGCTGATTCCCCTGTGCTGTCATATTTGCTTCCAATCCCGTATCATGGATTTCAATACATATATTATCTTTATCATGTTTACAACTGATGCTTAACTCCTTAACTTCCGATTTGTCAATTGATTCCATAACATTCCTAATGATATTTACAAAGCTTTGAGAAAAATGAAAATATACCCCATTTATAAAGGGAACAGATTCATCGAGTGAATAACTCTTCTTTAATTCATGTTTAAACTTCATGTCCGATTCCAAAAATTGGAGTTCCTCTTTCAGCAGGTGGTTCAGATTAAGCATCTGGGGGGTTTCTTCACTTTCCTGAAATCCTTTTTGCATCATATTCCTTATGATTACCGAAAGCTTAGTGGCGTTGGCCACAATAACACCAGCATCCCTTATACTCTTATCCAGTTTTGATTCAAAAGAATTCTCTCTTTCTTCTTCCCCTTTCTTCAGTCCCTCTAACCTCTCTACTAACATCTCCGCTCTCGCCATCACCGCAGAGAGGGGCGTATTTAAGTTATGAGATATGCCGGGGAAAAGCTCTCCCATAGCAGCGAATCTGTACATTCTTCCCAGCTCCGATTCTATTTTGCTTGCTTCACACAAATCCCTCAGAATACTTACGGCCTGCACAACCTTTCCATCCTCATTTTTAAAAGGATAACAATCAACGGCAAAAGGAACCTCTTCCTTTTTTGAATTAATTAAACTTTGAAAAGACCTAAATGGCTTACCAGATTCTATAACCTGCCGCAGAGGGCAGGGGGAAGTTATTCCTTCACAAGGATTTTCCCTTTGTTGCAATATCTGGTAGCAAAACTTGCCCTGCAATTCTCCATCTCGCAGTTCCGTCAACTGAGAGATAAGAGAACTAGCATAGGATACAGTATAATCAGAGTTAATAACTACCAACCCTTCCAATGATTCGCCCATAATAAATTTTGAAATAGATGCTAATCCTTCCATTCTTTTATAACTAACCTGCAATTAAATTTCTCTGTGATTATACAACACCTGCTACAATTATCAAAACATTTTCCTTTTGAAGTAAATCCCCTTCTTTATAACATAACTAATTTCTAATGCTTAATCACTTTGAAAAACCTACTATCAGTCCCTCTCTTGCCAATTTTAATCTCAATCCTGTGAGCACATTTAGGACACCAACCCACATATGACGTCTTTTCTCTATTGATATAAATCCTGGCATAGGCACTACAGCATTCAAAAAATACTCCAATATATTTCCTTCGGTTTGGAATAAAGTCTACGTCCCCTCCTGTAATCCTTAAATCCTGCTTCTCTTTCCTCATAACTTACGAATGCTCGGTGACTCATCCATCTGGAAAAGCACCATCTTGTTTTAAATCTCTTAGTCCATCGATTCATAAATACGATAACGTATTTATTCACTCAGGACTTAGTGCTGACTTCGGCGAGCTCAGTCGAGTCGAGTGAGCACTATTAATAATTCTCACTTTAAGAATACGTAATTGTAATTGCGAATCGAAGCACTTGTAGTTTAAAACCTCAAATTACTAGCACATCTTTAAAAAAAATCCGTTTCACAACCTTCTCCCCAAAGAGAAGGTTACTTGTTGAAACAATCTTTTCTGCCAAGACCTTCTTTCCCTTAGTATTTCCAACATTTTTGGGAGAAGCATTGACCAATATTTTAAAGATATTGCTCCTTACTTCTTCAATCCGACTCTCAATCTGTTCATAAGAACTCTCATTAAACAATTCCAAAACCACGGTTGCCCTTAAAAACTTCCCCGATTCAGCGTTTGAATTCAATGGTACAAAAAATGACTTGAGTTCGTATACAACTCCCAGGGGAGTATTCAAGGCTAGCCTTTTCCCATCGTCTGAAGCAAAATACCTCGCCCAAATGAATACACCTCCAATAACCATTATTAAAATTACCAGCAAGGAGAAAAAAGTTAAAACCCATTCTCTCTTATGACCCCCTTTAACTTGAACCTTTTCTTCTCTTTCATCAGCTTCAACATCTTGAGGGGGTTCTTCTAAATCAAGACCTTCTACATCCAGTTCTGTTTTTGATCTTTCTTTCGTTGCCCCACCTTCTTCAATTCCATCTGCACCTCTTCCAGAGTGCTTCTTTTTATCTCCACTCTCCTCTTGTGTCTTCACGGCCCCTTCTTCTGTACTTTTTTTTTGCTCATCGACCATTACCACACCTCACTGAAATCCATAATACTTAATCTTAGGAATCCCTCTTTCTTAAAAAAGACAGGATTGGTAATTTTTCGGTTGTAATCCTTACAGTGGTTATCGCGTTTCGTGTTTGAATAGTTGTTCTTTCTCCTTAAGGGTTTGAAGTATTATCTTTGCCTCCTCAAAATCTGGGTAAAGTCTTACAGACTCCTCGAACTCCTTTATTGCATCAGCAACCATCCCTGCTTGCACATAGGTTCTGCCTAAATTATAATGAACGTTCTCATCCTCCGGGTCTACCTTCAAAGCTTTCTTATATTCACCAATAGCCACACGATATTTTCCTTGTTTTCTCAAGGCAACACCTAAGCGGTTATAAATCTCAATGTTATTGGGATCAGCTCCTAAAACTCTTTGGAAGACTTCTTCAGCTTCTTGAGCCATCCCCATATCCAAAAAGGCTTCACCAATTTCAATTCTCCTGCCAGCAGCACTGTCAGGATCAATCTTTACCGCTTGATCAAACGCTTCCTTAGCCTCTTCCCTTCTCCCTGTGTTAAGAAGTGCCTTGCCCAGCTTGATCAGACGGTCTGGATTTTTAGGGCTAATTTTTACCGCTTCTTTGATGGACTTGATAGCCTTTTCTTTTTCACCCTTTTTTTCATATACCCAGGCTAAACTCTCATGCGCTTTTAAATATTGAGGGCTAATCCCTATTGCTTTTCTATAAGCTTTCTCTGCCTCGTCTATTTCCCCTCTCTGCTGGTAAGCATTCCCCATGGCACAGTACACCCTGGCATTATTAGGCCGAACTTTTAAAGCTTTTTCATATTCCTTCAAGGCATCCTCCAATCTCCCTGAGTTTGCGTAGACATTGCCCAATTTCAAACAAGTATCCACTTCATCTGGACTGTTCCTCCTCTCCAGAATTTTTTGAATCTTTTCTTCTAAGGTTTTAGCCACAAAAGGTTTAATAATATAACCATCGACCTCTGTCTCGGCTGCTTCAGCTATAGTTTCTTCAGCTACTTCTGCAGTAACCATTAGAAAGGGTATATCTTTAAGACTTTCGTCCAACCTGACTTTGCGCAACAAATCAATACCCGTCATATTAGGCATATTCCAGTCTGCTATCACAAAATCAACTGTATCATTTTTCAAAATCTTCCATGCTGCCAACCCATCTCCTGCCTCTGCAGTATGACGGTAGCCGAGATGACGAAGCATATTTTTAATGGTCCTGACCATATTGGGCATATCATCAATAATTAGTATTTTCATTTCTTTTGGTTCTTTCAAGACCGTCACCTCACTTTATAAATCTCTCAAGTCAAAGCACTTTTCTGCATCAAGGGAAGTAAGAAGATGAACCTGCTTCCTTTCTCTTCTCCACTTTCAACCCAGATTTTTCCCTGATGAGCTTCAACTGCCATCCTGCAAAAGGTCAATCCCAAACCTGTACTGTTCTTTCTATCAGAAAAATCAGCATCTACTTGACCAAACTTCTCAAAAATCTTTTGCTGAAATTCCCTGGGTATCCCCTTTCCATTATCTCTCACTTCCATCTGGAGTTGCTTGCTCTTATGATTATACCTACTCCTGATCTCTACCTTCCCTCCTTGATGTGAATATCTTATGGCATTATTTAGAAGATTAATAAGAACTCTTTCAATGAGAGATCGATCTGCCACCCAAGCAAAAACATTTTCATCAATCACTGTTTTTACTTCCATCCCCTTCTGCTTAATCAGTGTTTTTGTTTTTCCGATAATACCTTCAATCAACTCGCATACATCAAACTCTTCGTAATGAAGTTTGAGTTTACCATCTTCCATCTTCCTTACAACCAACATATTAAGGATCATCCTGAGAAGGTTTTCACCGCCTTGGATAGCGGTATCCAAACACTCTCTATCTTGGCTTTCTAATTGCACATAGCTTAAAAGATCCAAATTAGCTGTAATCTCCCCCAGAGGGCCCTTAAGATCATGGATAATCATATTAATTAAATCCTCTCTCATCTGCTCCAAAGCAAGGAGTTCTTTGTTTTTTATTTTTAGTCGCCTCCTCTCCTCCTCTAGGTCTTCCTTAAGCTGTGCATTTTCAATTAACATTACGATTCTGCTTATAAATCCTGAAAGAATAATCTCATCCTCTTGCGTAATTGATCTTCCATCCCTCTTGTCGGTAACATTAAAAACACCAATAACAACACCTTTTTCATTCTTTATGGGCACACAAAGAAAGTTGTCCGTTTTATATAAAGCTTTCTCAGAAGGAGTAAAACGTGGATCTTCTTTGCTGTGTTCCACAAGAATCGGTTTTCCATTTTTTACCACCCAGGCAGAGACACTATTTTCACCCTCTATAAATTGTTTTACCCCTATAAGCCGCTTACGACTCGCAGCCTTGATGACCAAATCACCCTGCTTATCTCTCAACATAATAGAGCCCCTTTCTGCATTAATCTGTTGAAGAGAAAGCTGGAGGATTCTCTGTAATTTTTCCTCAAGCGAAAAATCCTTTGCTGCCAAAACACCAACAGTTTCTAGCAGTGTCTCGTTTTTAGAAAGCAGCTCACCGTATTTCAAAGCATTCCTCACAGTAAGGACAAGGTTTTCTCTTTCCCAGGGTTTACTCAAGAACCAGCAATACTCATTGCCGTTAGCCGCTGATAATCTTTTTTCTGCCTCTTGCTCATCGGTTAATATGATACAAATGGGTGGAGAGTATGGTTTCTCTGCCCTTTCTAAAAGCTTATTTACCGATATACCTTTCATCGCACAATCCGAAATGATGAGGTCAACATGGTTTTCCTTCAGTTTTTTCAAAACCTCCTTGGCACTGCTAGCGGTCAAACTTGAATAACCCTCATCTCTTAAAATCTTGGGCAAACCTCCGGTCCTATCCTGCTGGGTATCAACAACCAATATGGTATGCTTCTTCACCTTTACCATTCCTTTAGAAAAAGTAGATCTAAACCAATTACTCTAATGGGGAAAATCTACAGACAAACAATATTATAAGCTTACGAAAATCAAGCTATATTTTTTTCAAATCCTTAATCCTCACCTTTAATCTCAGCACGGCTTTAGTATGAATTTGTGAAACTCTTGATTCTGTCAGGTCTAGCACCTTACCAATCTCCTTCATGGTAAGTTCATCGTAATAATAGAGAGAAATTACCTGTTTTTCCTTTTCCGGCAAATCATCTATAGCTTGTGCAATAGCATCTTTAACCTCGCTCAATCCCATGATGCCAAAGCCATTGACAGATTTAGGATCCCCAAGGCAACTCAAAATATTTCTTTTCTTATCATCATAATCTACTAGAACGTCCAAGCTGATTAGTGGTACACCTGCAGATTGCTTGAGCAGTTTATAAAATTCTTCCATTTCCAAACCTAGTAGTTCAGCCATTTCCTCGTCTTTAGCAGGTCTTCCCAGTTGCTGTTCCAACTCATGATAAGCACCCATAAATTTGTTAATAACCTTGCGGATAGATCTGGGAACCCAATCCATCGCCCTCAATTCATCAAGGATTGCACCTTTAATACGAATCTCAGCATAAGTCTTAAATTTCACCTCTTTGGAAGGATCAAATTTCTCAATTGCATCGATTAAACCTAAAACGCCGGAGTTGATAAGATCATCAACATCAATATGAGGTGGTAGTCGCATTGCGATTCTATTCGCAATATACTTGACCAAAGGGGCATATTCCACGATCAGACGGTCTCTTTTTGTAAAATCATCTTTAGAACTTGAATCTTTTTCTGCCATTTGATTGTATAATCCTCTCATCTTCATTCCCCTTAATTTTTAGACTGCTTAATTTATCAACTATTTTTACCACACAACTTTTTTAATCAGCCATCATCCAACGCTTCATAGTTCCAGTATTTCATTTGCCTGATTGAAGCTTAAGATGGGTGAAACTTAAAAAGACTAAATTTTAGAAACTTCCAAAGGCAAAGCATCGGAATTCTCGATAATTTGCTCCCAAAAGAAACTGATGTTTCCTCTGGAACTGGTGTTGGGTCGATTTTCACAAACTATCTTAGCAAGATCAGAGAAACACCTACTAGCGGGAGAATTGGGATAACGCTCAACAAGAGCTTTCTGCTGTCTCACGGCCTTCGCTACATGATCATCCTGCATGATGTACCCCCAATAATCTATTGAGAGATTGAGAAACTTTTGTCCCACCAGACTCAAATTATTAAAGACTTCTCTAGCTTCCTCAGCATTCCTTGCCGAATTGACCAAAAGCCTAAAATGATTCTCCGAATGCTTCAGGAATAAAACCTTCATCATAGCATAGGCATCTGTAATGGATGTGGGCTCGGGCGAGACCACGATCAGGATTTCTTGAGCTGCCATGTTGAAATACATCACATTAGAAGAAATACCCGCGCTGGTATCAATTAGCAGAACATCTGTCTCATCATATAAGGAATTCAGCTCTGACAATAAGCAAAGCTTCTGTGCTTTACTCAAATCTGATAGTTCTTGTACACCCGAACTGGCAGGAAGAATCTTCATGCCGCCCGGTCCTGAAATGATTACATCTGAGATAGTCTTCTCGCCGTTGAGCACATGTTGTAAATTATATTTAGGAGAAAGTCCCAAAATAACATCCATATTAGCCAGCCCTACATCTGCATCTAAAACTAATACTCTCTTGTTTAATCTGGTTAAGGCATAACCCAGATTAGCCACTACGTTGGTTTTGCCAACCCCTCCTTTGCCGCTGGTAACCGCAATGACTTGAACTGGTGAATTTCCCTCATTTCCTGGCAGTTCGCCTTTTATATCCATACTTTTATTTTCACTTGACCCAGGTCCTCCCCTCTTTTTCACTATACTGCGCAAAGTTCCTGCTTGATCCATCATGTATCCTTCCCCTTATTAAGTTAGCAATAGTGATTTTCCGCTTCATTTAAAACCAACGAAATAATGCGTTTCTTAGTAGCAACCTCAATATCTTCCGGTACTTTTTGACCGGTAGTGAGATAGGATAAAGGCTTTTTTATTTTGAATAGCTGGTTAATAATACTTCCATAGGTATAACTCTCATCGAGTTTAGTAAAAATGATACTGTCTATTGGAAGAAACCCAAATTGTTGACTCACGGCAGAAAGGTTATGCTCTTTACAGGTAATACTCATAACCAGAGAGATTTCAACAGGGAAGGGTTGCTCGAGAAATCCTTTAATCTCGTCAATCTGGGACTGGTCCCTCTGGCTTCTCCCAGCTGTGTCAATCAAGATTAAATCCTTGTCTGCAAATTTAGCCAATACTTGCTTAAGTTCCTCAGGTGATGATACTGACTCAAGGGGAAGCCCTATAATATTGGAGTATATCTTTAACTGCTCTACTGCTGCTATACGATAGGTATCGATAGTAACCAGGGCAACCTTTTTTTTCTTTTCCAATGCATAGTTAGCTGCCAATTTAGCTATTGTAGTAGTTTTACCCACACCAGTAGGGCCAACAAAGGCAACAATCTTGTTTTTACCAGGGGTTAAATCAATGGGTCCTGCTAGCAAGAGGTCTCTTTCTATTTTCGAGATCAGACTCTTTCTCACCTGATCCTTGTCCCCCAATAGATCCGGTGATAGATCCTCCCTTAACTCCTCAACCAATTTCAAAACGGTCTCCTCACAGATATCCTGTTTTAACATCTGGTAATAAAGGTCACCTAGATGTTCAGGGAAATGACCGTGATTAAAGGACGTTGCCTGCCTTAAGAAAAATTGCGCCATCCATTTGAGCTCTTTCAGTTCCCCGTAAGCATAACCACCTTTGATTTCCTCAGAGCAATTGTAAGATTGTTTCACTATCCTCTTCAATTCAGAGAGCTCATAGCTAATCTTCTCTAAGGAATCCCCGTCTGATGGAAGACCTCCTATGGGAGAAACCTTATCCTTGATTAATTGGGAAAAAGATTTAGTCTCCGGGGAAGAGGAATCAAAGTCATAGTCGATAGCAGCAATAACCTCTACTCCTGATTGCTTGCCAAAACTGCCTTTATTTTTCATTCCACCAACTGTTTTTGTCGACACAATGATAGCCTGAGATCCCAAATCCCTTCGCACCAGTTTTAGTGCCTCGTTCATACTTGCTGCTTGATATTTTCTAACCTGCATGGTTTAGACTTGCTACTCCCAGTGATTTCAGTTTAACCCGTTTATCAATTTCATTATGAGAGAGTACCACCAAAGTAGGAATAAATCTTTCAGTCAATTTTTTCAGATGTGGTCGAATACCAGGCGAACAGAGAATAATGGGTTGATAGTTCATGCTGGTAAATTTCCCCATTGCCTTATTAAGCTGTGCTAAAATCTTCTGAGCGAGTGAGGGTTCTAACGAAAGGTAAGATTCGTGTTCCGTATGTTGAATGGCATTATTTACAAGCTCTTCAATCTCAGCATCAAGTGTCATAAGAGGTATATCCCCCTCGGGTGTTTTATACTGCTTGGTAATGCTTCTTGCTAATCTTTGCCTTACATATTCAGTCAGTATATCTACATTTTTAGTTATGGGTGCATAATCTGCTAAGGTTTCAACAATGGAAAGCAAATCGCGAATGGAAACCTGCTCTTTCAACAGGTTCTGAAGGGTTTTTTGGACCCCACCCAAAGAAAGAAGATTAGGTACCAGTTCTTCTACTACTTTTGGATGATTCAGTGCTAAATTGTCTAGCAGAGACTGCACTTCCTGCCGACCTAATAATTCACAGGCATGAGTCTTTAAAACTTCTGATATGTGAGTAGCAATCATCGTGGATAAATCAACTACGGTATATCCTGCAATCTGTGCCTTTTCTTTATCCTTTTCACCAATCCAAAGGGCTGGGATACCAAATGCTGGTTCTTTCGTTGGAATACCTTCAATCTCAGCTTTAACATCTCCAGGATTCATTGCCAGATAATATCCGGGCATGAGTTCCCCTCCAGCAACTTCCACTCCCTTAATAATAATAGAATATTGGTTGGGTTTTAGCTGAAGGTTATCCCTTATATGCATGGGTGGAATAATCATTCCCATCTCAAGCGCAAATTGACGACGGATGGACTTAACCCTTTCCAGCAATTCTCCACCCTGCTCCGTATCCACCAGAGGAATCAATCCATAACCCACCTCCAACTCTAAGAGATCCAAAGGTAAAAGTTCTTCGACCTTCTCCAATCCTTTCTCCTTTTCAACTGCCTCCTCCTCTTCTTCCTCCTTGACCATAACCGCTTTCTTGCCTTCGAAAGTCATATAAGCCAATCCCCCCGCCAGACAACCAAGCATGATAAAGGGAAACGTAGGCAATCCAGGGATAAATCCAAATAAAATGAGAACACCAGAAGCAATAGCTATAGCACGAGGTTGTCCGGTGAGTTGACTTATCATATCATTTCCCAAATGAGAATCAGAGGCTGCCCTGGTAACCACCAGTCCAGCGGCAGTGGAAACAATCAAAGCAGGAATTTGACTGACCAAACCATCTCCTATAGTCAACAAGGTGTAATTTTGGGCTGCAGTGGACACTGACATTCCTTGCTGCAACACTCCAATGACCAATCCACCCAGAATATTAACAAGTGTAATAACAATGCCGGCAATAGCATCTCCCCTTACAAATTTACTGGCACCATCCATAGCTCCATAAAAATCTGCTTCCTGTGAAATTTCAACTCTCCTTGTCTTTGCCTCAATATCTGTAATGAGACCCGCATTGAGATCTGCATCGATACTCATCTGTTTCCCAGGCATCGCATCCAAAGTAAATCTTGCTGCAACTTCAGCAATACGAGTTGCCCCTTTTGTGATTACGACAAAATTTATTATTACCAGAATTAAAAAGACTACCATCCCAACTACATAGTTACCACCCACCACAAAGCTTCCAAATGCTCTAATAACCTGTCCGGCAGCACCTACCCCTTCATTACCGTGTAAGAGGATCAATCTTGTTGATGCCACATTCAAAGACAACCGAAGCAGGGTAGCAAGCAGTAAGAGAGAAGGAAATACAGAGAACTCTAACGCTTTTAATGTATACATAGCAACCAATAGCACAACAACAGAAAAGGTAATATTGAATGACAAAAAGATATCCAGCATGAAAGTGGGTATAGGAATCACCATAACCACTAGCATTCCTATCACACCAATAGCCATTACCACATCGCTATTGCGTGTAAGCGCTGACATACTCGTCGCTTCTTTAATTTGGTGAGTCATATAACATCCTCTTGTTTTTGAGTCGATAGACATATGAGAGAGTCTCTGCTACTGCCTTATAGAACACCATGGGAATTTCCTGACCAACCTCAACACTGCCGAACAGTGCTTGAGCCAAAGGCTTGTTTTCCACGATGGGAACCTGGTTTTGTCTGGCTATTTCTTTGATACGTTCTGCCATCAGCCGGGTTCCTTTGGCAGTCACCTTGGGGGCCGTCATTTGTTGAGCATTATATTCCAGTGCTATTGCCAGGTGAGAAGGGTTGGTAATAACCACATCCGCTTTGGGTACCGATTCCATCATTCGTCTCTTTGCCATCTCTTTTTGTGCCTGTCTTACCCTGGATCTTATTAGCGGATCTCCTTCCCTTTGCTTAAACTCATCTTTAACTTCCTGTTTGGTCATCTTGGCTTCTTGCTGAAAGTCCCACCTCTGAAAGACATAGTCCAGAAGTGCCAAAACAACAAGCACCCAGCAGGTGCGAAGCATTATCTTAAAACATACACCCCCGATATAGGACAGAATAGACCAGACCTCCATATCCATCAGGGGGACAATATGATTAAGCTCACCCTTAACTGTAAAGTAGGCCACACATCCAACAATCATCACTTTGAAAATATTCTTTACCAGTTCCACCAGGGTTTGCTTGGAAAACATCTTGGCAAAACCCTTGAGGGGATCCAGTTTGGAAAACTTGGGTACTATAGATTGAAAGGAAAACAGAAAACCCACTTGAAGATAGTTAGATACCAACCCCATGGCCACCAATGCTATTAACAGGGGGGCCAGAACCTTTAATCCTCTGCCTAAGAGCTCTATTAGCAACCATTGGATGTTTGCTTCCTTAATCTGCAAGCTTCCTGAACTAGTAAACACCCACTGCATCAGATCCATGAGCTGTTTAAACATGGTGGATCCCAGGAAATAGAAAACGAGCAGGCTTGCGATTAAAACTGCAACAGAAGGAACTTCTCTGCTCTTTGCAACCTGTCCTTTTTCCCTCATTTCTTGCAGCCGCTTCGGAGTAGCAGGCTCCGACTTTTCCTGATCTGATCCTCTTGACATTAAGAAAGCTCCTAAAATTACAGAATAAAAAATTCCACTTATTACTTGTTATCTAACCATATCAAAAATGCTGGTCACAATTCATGACATCAGTTTCATTAATAAAATGATATCATCACCCATTCTCTGAAAAAGGTTTCTCAGCAGGTAAGAAAGGAGTGGAAGTGAGAATCCAACCCCCAAAAGTCCTATAGCAATCTTAATAGGAAATCCCACGATGAATATGTTCATCTGAGGAACCGTTCTAGCTATCAATCCCAAAGCAACACTGGTGAAAAAAAGCACAGCAATAACAGGAGCCGCTACCTTGGCAGCGATTACAAACATATCACAGGACAAACTAATAATAGCCTCCATCAGAGAGTCAGTGAAACAAAACCCAAGAGGTTGTATCAATTCAAAACTCTTTGAAATTGCCAGTATAAACCAATAATGAGCATCCAGTGCCAGAAATACGAGGAGTGTTATTATGTTCTGGAACTGTGCGATGATAGAAAACTGAGTGCTGGTCTGAGGGTCAATAACATTGACAATACCAAAACCCATCTGAAAACCTACCAGTTCTCCCGCTAACTGTACCGCAGCAAAAATAAGTCTTGCAGTGAACCCAATAATGACTCCAATAAGAACCTCTCCTATCATAGCGGACAGCAAAGAGGGAATACTTGCTAAATAAACTTCCTTGAAACCCACTACTGGGAAAATGGCAAATGCTAGAACAAGCGACAAACCTGCTTTCAACTTCAATGGTACATTCCTACTGCCAAAAAGAGGTGCTGTTATAAGAATTGCGCCTATTCTGATAAAGACCAGAACGGCGGCTTGAACCTGAGGTAGCGAAAGGCTAAAAAGGTTCATTAAGTAAGTGCTCCTTTGCTAACGAATATACATTGGTATATTAACGAAAAGTTTTTCCGTAAAATAGAGTAGTACCCTCATCATCCAGGGGAAAAAAATCACCAATGCTGCCATCACCGCTAATATCTTTGGAATAAAGGTCAAGGTCATCTCGTGAACCTGAGTGACTGCTTGAAATATACTGACGACCAGTCCTACAATCAGGCCGCAAAGGAGCATGGGACCAGCTACCAGCAACGTCACCCAAACTACCTCCTTCCCAAATCCTACTATAAATTCTGGTGTCATAAGTAATAACTCTAAAGAAATTAGCGCATTTTGCGTGGACAAGATACTGGATACTTGATCCTTGATACTGGATGTACATGTCCAGTTTTTATTTTATCTAGCAACCAGTATCCAGTATCATTTTAGCCACCACAGCCCATCCTATAGTCCCTGAATCATTTTGTAAAAAGAGGCTTCCTGTATAAATAGATCATACAGCAAAGCTTTTTATTAAAGAACCTACAATTAAATACCAGCCATCAACCAGCACGAACAGCAACAGTTTAAACGGCAAGGAGATCATAATAGGGGGCAGCATCATCATGCCCATAGAAAGCAATACACTGGCTACCACCATATCAAGAATAAGAAAGGGTATATAAACCAAAAATCCGATCTGAAAGGCAATTCTCAATTCACTAATCACAAAAGCAGGAATGAGTGTAGTCAATTGGATATCAGAAACAGTCTTGGGTTTTTTTATCTTTGAAATCTTCATCAAGAGTGATAAGTCTTTCTCTCTCGTTTGCTTTAACATAAATTGCTTAAGTGGTTTAGCCGCACTCTCCAACGCTACCTCATAGGAAACTTCCTTTGCCAAAAAGGGCTTGAGAGCGTTGTTATTAATCTCTTGCCAGACCGGTGTCATGACAAAGAAGGTAAGAAAAAGGGCTAGGCTGACAATAACCTGATTAGGAGGCATTTGCTGAGTACCCATGGCATGCCTCAGAAAAGAAAAGACCACTACCATTCTGGTAAAAGAGGTGAGCATAATAAGAATGGTGGGAGCTATAGACAGAACCGTAAGCAGCAACAGAATCTTCAAGGTTACTGCCAAATCACCAGGATCCTCTGATTCTCCTATAGCTATGTGAATATTAGGGATAGCTACTGACTGACCACAGGCTGGTGAGAAGATACCGTTTAAAAAAACCAAAAAAATGACAATTAATAGAATGTGTTTTCTTTTGTTCATGACTAATAATCAGGTTTTGATACCAGGCATATTAATCTTTTCAATCACCTTGTTGTTTTCATGAGGGTTGCTCTTAATCTTATTGAGGAACACCGCCTCCTTTTCCCTTTCATGATCACACCCATTGACAAAAAATTTTAACTGCTGATAAAAAGGGGATTTTACGTTATTTTTCTCCTGACATTTTTTAATATGACTAATCCTATGTTCATCGTTAATTTTGGTGAGCATAGTAATCTGGCTATCTGTAAGACCTAGAACCAGCATTTCTCCTGCTACTTCAACCAGGCTAATCGTCTTTTTGGGAGCAATATAGCTGGTAGCAATAACTTTAATCCATTGATTACTCCCCATAAGCCCCGAACCTTTAGGCCAGAAACGCTTGGCCAGGTACGAGCCGATTAGAATCACTGCCAAAAGAATAAATAAGATCGAAAATGTCCTGATTGCAGTGGAATAAAAATCGGGTTGAGAAGAAGTTACTGCATTAATGAGATTGGTCTCAACATCCATTAGATCACCTTTCTTTCTTAGCTATCTGAGTTGCTCAACCCTTTCCAACGGACTTATGACATCAGTTAGGCGCACCCCAAACTTGTCATTGACTACTACCACCTCTCCGCGAGCTACCAGCTTCTGGTTAACTAAAACTTCCATAGGTTCCCCTGCCAGCTTGGATAATTCAACTACTGAACCCTGCCCTAACCGGAGCAAATCATTAATCAACATCTGGGTGCGTCCCAGTTCTACAGTAACCTGCAACGGGAGATCTAAGATAAAATCGATACTCTTCTGTTCCATAGATTTACCTGCATCCTGGACATTGGAAAACTGAGCTGCTTTTGCCTCGACTTTTGTCTTGGCCTCACTATCTCCAGCTGCTTTTGCATCCTCGGCTGTTTTTACTCCTTCGTCCTTCATCTGGTCTACCTGTTCCTCTGCAGCTTTTGTCTCATCCGATCTCTTTTCTTCACCACCATCAACTGCTTTTGCCCCATCTGAACTTTGTTCCTTAAGGGTTTCTTCATCAGCCATTTTAATACCTCCTTTCAACACTATTGGATATCTGTATCGCCTGATTACCTCTATGAAAACCAGGGTAACCCGCAAACTTGATACTATTTTCTACTTTTACCATAAGTTTATCTTTGGAATAAGTACCCAACTGAATAACGTCTCCTATGTTTAGATCCAATACCTCTCTTCCCGTTACATCAGCCTTTCCCAGTTCCACTACAATCTCTACAGGAACTTCCTTCAAGCAGTTCCTAAACCTCTCTGTCCAAATACTGTCCACTTCTAATTGATCAGTCTGGACAAGTCCCTGCAGTTTATCTTTGATGGGTTCCAAGCCAGCGTAGGGTAAACAGAGGGTTACCTTTCCTGTAGAGCTTTCCATCTCCAACTCAAAATTTATAACTAATACAATATCGTCAGAAGGAACTATGGCAGCAAACTGCGGATTAATCTCTGACCTCACAAAATGGAGAGAAACAGGCAGAACATTTTTCCAGGCTTCTTTAAGATCCTTCATCATAACATCGACGATATTTCTGACTAACCTGTTTTCAATATTGGTAAATTCTCTTCCTTCAATCTTATAGGTCTCTCCCCCGCTTCCTCCGAATAAGATATCAACCAGGCAAAAGACAAGCTTCGATTCCAGCACCAGAAGGATATTCCCCTTCAAAGGTTCCATTCGCAATATGTTGAGGCTGGTTGGAAGAGGCAAGTTGCTTAAAAAATCACCGTACTTCATCATATCATTTGAGGTGACCGTAACCCCAACAGGCTTCCTCAAAGCAAAAGCAAGGGATGTGCGCATCGAGCGAGAAAACCGGTCACTGATCAACTCTAAAACGGGCATCCTTCCTCTGACGACTCTCTCCTGGCTGCTTAGATCATACACCCTTATCCCTGAAGCATCAGATGGCTTATCTGTTCCTGTTTCAACCTCGCCTCCGGAAATCCCGCTTAGCAAAGCATCAACCTCATCCTGCGACAAAACCTGACTCATTGTTATTCTCCAACAGGTTATAGTATTACACTACTTGTTAAATTCTACTGCACCACAAATTCGGTAAAATATACCTTCTTGATTGAACCGGGTTCTAAAAAGGCATTAAGTCTTGCAGTAATCTCATTACGGATTCTCGTCTTACCTTTAAATGTTGCTACATCCTCAAAGGTCTTACCAGAGAGCAACAGTAAGATAGTGTCCCTAATCTGCGGGCTTCTCTTTTCCAACTCCGCTGCCAACGAACTTTCTTTAAGCTCCAGTTCCAGGTTCACTTTGAGATATCGCTCGCCAGAAGTACCTGCCAGATTTACAATAAACACATCCAGAGGAAAAGTAGGACCCAACTGAACCCTTACGGGTTTACCCTCTTTATTGCCATCCTCCTGCGCAGGATTCAAGAATGTCTTCCAGCTGACGAAACCACCACCTCCTAAAACCAGCAGGACTACTATTGCAATAACAATCCATTTTATGCTACTCCCTTTCTCTGGTGGTGCTTCTTCCACCTTTTCCTTTTCTTTTCCCTTCTCCTTCTCTGCCATTTTATTGTCACCTCCCTATATTATTTGCGGTACTAAAATTATCTCTACCCTCCGGTTTTTGCGCCGGTTTTCTGATGTATCATTAGAAATCACCGGTTTGGTGTCAGCATACCCCGCAGCAGACATCTTTATCAGTTTTACTCCCACTTCCTCAGCCAGAAACCTTACAATATTTACTGCTCGCGAGATAGAAAGCTCCCAGTTAGAGGGAAACTTCTCTGTGCTAATAGAAACATTATCTGTGTGACCTTCTACTATCACTCTGCCCTCAAAATTTTCAAACTTACTACCAATATCCCTCAGCACGGATATGCCTTCCGGGTTGATTTCTGATTTGCCCGAGCTGAAAAGCAAATCATCTCTTATTATGATGCTCAACCCCCTTTCAAGCTCTTTAAATTTTAATCTCCCTCCCTTATCTTTACTTATCAACATCGTTTTTATACCTGAAAACTGTCTCAAGATATTTTCCATTTTTAAGGCCTGCTCATCTATATGTTTATTTGATGATGATATGATTCTTTCCTGTACTTCAGAGAACTTTCCTTCAAGCAGCACCCCCATAGCATCAGTACAAGCAGCCTGAAACTGCTGGACTTTACCTGCCTCAAGAGAACACATGGTAAGTAGCAGGACAAAAAAGGTGAGCAGAAGTGTTATCAGGTCTGAAAAAGTCACCATCCATTTCATTACATCTGCTTCTTCTTCTTTACTTTTCCTTTTAGCCATAGTTCCTTTTCACTTATCAAAATTATTATAAAACTCGGCTTCTTCTTTACTCCACCACAATGGCAATATCTTTTTCTAAACGGTTAAAATAAAAGATCCTTCACTACACCTTTCTTAAATAAAGGCTCTTTTTCGAGCACTTTATCTGCTAATTCACTTTGTTCCAGATGTATCATCACTCGCCTGTTTTTAGCCCGGTGTTCCGGTGTATCATTAGGAAAGAGAGGTAGGTATTTACCAAATCCTGCAGCCGATAATCTCAAAGGTGAAATCCCTCCCCTAGCGACAAAATATCTCAGGATATTGACCGCCCTGGCTGTAGATAACTCCCAACTGGAAGGAAATTTTTCTGTTCCAACAGAGAGATCGTCGGTATGCCCCTCAATTCTTACCACATACTGTTTTTGAAGGATAATCTCCGCCAGCTCATCCAAAAACGGCTCCATTTCAGGAACAATGTCTGCCTTTCCCGGTTCTAAACCAAATAATACATAGTCATCAATGAACACTTCAAACCCCTTGTCTGTCATCATAAGTTCCACTCCCTGATTAAGCCCCTCCTTTTCAACTACCCCTCTCATTCTGGTTAATATCTCACCAGATTCTCTAAAGGTTTGGAGCATCTCTTTCCCCGGTTCAATTACCTCCTCTCCTGGATCCGTCTTAAAACCTCCGGGAAGAATTTTGAAGGCTCCCCTAAAAGAACCAACCAACTTAACAATCCTCCCTTCTTCAAAGGTAGAGAAGGAAACTAAGATAACAAAGAATGAAAGCATCAGGGTCATCAAATCACAATAAGTAGTAAGCCAGGCTGGTGTTCCACCACCTTCTGATTCATCATTCTCTCTTTTGTTTTGTCTGCTTTCTTCAGCCATCGATCCGATTACTTTTTAGGAACTGACTTCCGTTCCCCGGGCGAAAGATAAGTATTTAGCTTCTGTTCAACTACCCGTGGATTGTCTCCAAACTGAATGGAGGTAACCCCTTCTATAATCAATTGTTTATACTTTGACTCATCTTCTCTGCGTACTTTCAATTTCCCTGCGATAGGTATGAAGATCAAGTTTGCCAGAACAGAACCGTAAAAGGTAGTAATCAAGGCAAGAGCCATGGCAGGGCCAATTGCCGCGGGATCATCCATCACCATTAACATATTCACCAGTCCAATCAAGGTGCCTATCATTCCCATAGCCGGGGCCATTGTGCCCATTACCGTAAATATTTCTGCCCCTTTCTTATGGCGATCCTCCGTAAAGAAGAGTTCATTTTCCAATATATTTCTTATGGCATCAGGTTCTACACCATCAACTGCCAGTTCCACTCCCTTGCCTAAAAAAGGCTCATTTATCTTTTTAACTTCCTTTTCCATCGCCAGAATCCCATCACGCCTCGCAACTCTGGAAAGATCAACAATCTTAGGAAGCATAGCTGTGAGCTGGGGGATTTTGTAAAGGAAAGCATTTTTCAATACCTTCATCACACCTAAGACATCAGAGAGTGGGTAGTTGATGAGGGTAATTGCCAAGGTTCCACCTAGTACAATCATCATAGAGGGTACGTTCACGAACCAAATCAGTCCACCACCCATTTTTATAGCCATGATTACCAGGCCGAAACCTGAGACAATACCTAAAAGTGTAGCTACATCCATAGAAAGACCTGAATGGGAGTTTAAAAAATCGACAAAGCCAACTTAATAACAAAGGTGAGCAAATATTATGCCAATTGAAGCTTATTAGGAAGTGTTAGACGACATGCTATTTAGGAGGAGCGAAATTACTAGTCTGTTGATGTGATATGCAGAAATTACTCGTTACTTAAGAGGTTGTTTAGAATATAATTAAGGGATTGACTAGTCATTATTTTGTAGTATTGTCATAAAATTGA
Source organism: Deltaproteobacteria bacterium (assembly GCA_013139225.1). Lineage (GTDB taxonomy): Bacteria > Desulfobacterota > WTBG01 > WTBG01 > WTBG01 > WTBG01. The sequence continues at coordinate 2,354 of WTBG01000032.1, read as the reverse complement.
CACAAAACTCAAATTTTATTCTTAGCAGGTTTCTAAAATTCTCTTTCCTCTTTTGTTTCTGAAATTCCACCCAATTTCTCGACTTTTCCAAGATCTAACTTGGCTTTATCAACTTCACCCTGTGACTGATATGCCTTTGCCCGTATATAGAAGGCATCTTTGTAAAGGTTATTAATCTCAATTGCCTTTGTACAATCATCAATAGCCTGGGTATAATTACCTTGTATAAAGGAGAGCTTCCCTCTCTTGTAGTACGCTTGATAATAGGAGGCATTAAGAGAAATCACACTCGTATAATCTTCCCAGGCATCTTCATAATTACCCTGCTCGAAATGAACATCTCCTCGATTATAATAAGCAAGAGCAAATCGAGGATCTATCTCAATGGCTCTGGCAAAATCCATAAGAGCTCCTACTATGTCTCCTTTCTCAAAATACATTCTTCCTCTTTTATTATAAGCAGAAGCATATAGAGGAGATAATTTAATTGCTCGACTATAATCTGCAATGGCCCAATCATAGTACCCTTGAGCACTACAGACATCCCCCCGGCAGCAATAAAGTTCCGGGTCAAAAGTATCAATCCTTAAAGCCTCATCCAGTTCCTTCTTGGCCTTCTTATAGTTTCCTCTATCGAAATGGAGCATAGCTTTATAATGATAAGCAACGGCATTTTGAGGATTGATTTCTATGGCTTTATCAAAGTCTAAAAAGGCACGTTCATATTGACCCCTGCTTCTATAAAGGTTCCCACGATTACAATAAAACTCGGTATCACCGGGGTTGCATTGAATCGCTTTATTGTAATCGGCTTCAGCCTGTTTAAGATTTCCTTTCTCAAAATAGATACTTCCCCGGTTATTATAGGCTAATGCATTCTGAGAATCTAACTGAATAGCTGCAGTATAATCAATTATAGCTCTATTAATCATTTTCAGGACACGATAGACATTCCCTCTGTTATAATAGAAATCACTATCCCCCGAATTGAGCTCAATGGCTTTGTTGAAATCTTCTAATGCCTTTGGGTAGTTTCCTTGGGCATAATAGATTAGTCCCCGGTTATTATAGATTTTGTCGGCATGGTGACGCTGAGGTTCCATGTGAAGGCTCTGTGTGTAGAGCTTCAAAGCCTGGGCAAGGTTTCCCTGCTTCTGCAATATCTGCGCTTCACTTAAGCAATCCAGAGCACTTTCTCCATAGACCCCGCTGCAAAAAGCAAGAATCACTGATAAACTGCCTGCCCATCTCAGAATCATTTTTAACTTCCTGCTAGGAGATCCTGCTATCATAAAAACAGTATAACCCTTCCTCAACATGAATTTTAATTTCAATCCATTTCTCTTGACAACTTTTGCCGAATCAATTCGGTAACTTCCTGCGCAATATGTGACCAATCGAACTCCCTTACCCTATAAGGGAAAACTGATCTCTCATCCCTGCTACCGTTTTTTAAAATCCTTCTGGCTCCATTGATGCTATAGCCTTCTTCTTTTAGCAATCTTTTGATCTCAAATATCTTCTCTATATCCCTCTCACCATACTTTCTCTGGCCACCCTCGCTTCGACATGGGTCTATAACTCCTCCGAACACGTTCTCCCAATAACGCAGGGTATGAATGGATACCTTAGTAATACCTGCGACATCTCCAATTCGTAAAAGCGTTCCATTTCTTTTCATAATCTTCAATCCATACTACAGGTTTTGAAACCTGAAGTTTACAAACTACTCTAGGTTTTAATCAAAAAAGGGGGTAGGAAAATCCTTAAACAGGTTTCCCTACTCCCTCTGACTACCTTGCGATATTCATCAGTTCTGAGAGCATTTCATTGCTGGAGGTAATTACCCTCGCATTAGCCTGGTAAGCACGCTGGGCAGTAATCATTGTAACAAATTCTGATGCCATATCCACATTGGACATCTCCAGTGAATTGGGGGAAATCTGTCCTCGACCCCCAGTGCCGGGCTCACCAACGGTAGGCTGGCCAGAACTTGCTGATTCTGCATAGAGGCTTCTGCCCATCTTAGTTAATCCCCAGGGGCTGATAAAATCCGCCAGAAGCACCTGTCCCAAAGTACGGGTCTGACCATTGGTGAAGAGTCCTATAATCTGTCCATCCTGGTCTACAGAAACATTCTGAACAGACCCCGGAGCATAGCCATCCTGAAAAAGGGCACTGGTACTAGAGGGCGAGGCATACCCCGTTAAATCTGCCATGGCGGCACTTGCAGTATCATCCCAGAGATCCCAACTTACCGTAAAGGACCCACCGTTAGCACCGGGAACATCAATACTCACGTCTGAAAAAGTAGTGTTTCCATCAAGACTTTCCAGATTTCCATTGGCATCAAA